>JBDHYT010000082.1:0-8968 GCA_039811485.1 Marinilabiliaceae bacterium
CTGCAAACAGGCGTAATCCCTCCACTTTGTTTACATTGACGGTCTCCATCCATTGACCGAATTCAAATTTGCCTAAGTTGTAATAGCCTGTTACATACATTCTTGCTGTTTTGTCGAGGAATTTTACACTCTTCACGCTATTGAGCGAATCGATGGAACTCAGCACACCCTTGTCCGACTGCGATAACTCCTCGTGTCTTGTTGTGTTCCAGTAGTTTGCACTCTGATTGTATGCATCTCTTCTTTTGATGGTTTCAAACGACAGCGCATCGCGGCTTAGCTTGATGTCGTCGTTGGTGTTCAGCCTCACCTTGTCTATAGAGTTAATCATCAGATAGTTGAGTTCGAGCCTTTTTTTGTTTGTGTTGATGGGGATGTAGTCGATACGTGCATTTATCTGGTTGCGCTTGTAGAAGAACAGGGAGTCGTCAATCAATTGATACTGACTGCTTAGCTGTAAACCTTTCACAAAATTGATGTTGCTTTTTTCAGATAGCTCTGCCTTGATGGCAGTAAGTGTATAGTGCTCTGTTTCAAGAGTAAACTCTCCTGTGAAAGTTTTGTCGCCTGCTCTCTTCGATTTGAAACGGATGATATATTGTTTCCCTTTGTCGGTCTCCAGACTGTCTTTAAGATAGTAGTTGTAGTAAAATGGAGCATTGTCGGCAATAGGACTTATGAAATTCTGGCCAAAAATCATCATTATGTTGGAGTAAAAGTTTACCTCCATATCGAGTGCACTTGTGTAACCCGATATCTCATAATCCTTCAGTATATCAAGACCATTGGTGCGGTCGGCAATAATTGTAGATCTCTGTTTCAGAGGATTATTTTGTGTTTCGTTGAATGTGATTTGTTCCGAGAAATAGACGGGCAGATATCTTGTGGAGTCTTCGGAATACCGCATCAGGTTGCTGCCACCTTTCAGAACCCACGAATTCTTCATCTTTTCGCTGATGTTGTTGAGGTCGAACTGCCATTTTGAATATTTCTCGTACGACGCGTTCCTGTATCTCTCCGGATTGTGCCGTTTCTTTGCATCAATGGCTTTGCGTGCAAGTAATAACGCCTGGTTGGAGGGTTTAACCCTAATCTCGTTAAGAGACACTACCAATGACTGAAGCCTGATATTGCAGCTGTCTTTTATTAGTTCCGCAACAAGGTGATTCTGCTCGTTGTATCCAATCAGCCGGAATGAAATCGTATCTTTCAGCGATGTGGCAGTGAACGAAAATTTGCCGTCAAAATCGGTTGTTGTTCCTTTTAATGAGTGTTTTGCATATACATTCACAAATGGTAAGGGGTCGCCGTTGTCGGCATCAGTCACCACTCCTACAATTGTTTTTTGGGCTGAGGCATTAAAATTAACCCCTTGTAGGATAAGAAGTATGATTATAGTTGATATAGTTGTAAAATCCTTCGTTAGCATATCTTTCCCTGAGAAAGTACAAAACAAATAACTTTATAATTCAGTTGATGGTTATTTTGTATTGGTTGATTTATTTTGGTGCCGGAGTGTGAAATAGGAGCTGTGAGTCGCTTTTTATTTTAGTCGCATATTGTTGTTGACCCCGAGTATCCTATTTTTTTCTATTTTTGCAGATAAATAAGCCGGATGCATCTTAACGACCTTCATATCATCAATTATAAATCGCTTCGCAGTATCGACCTGGAACTGTCGCCTGGCATCAATTGCTTTGTGGGCGACAATGGTGCCGGAAAAACCAATCTGCTCGATGCTGTGTATTATTTGGGGTTCTGCAAGAGTTTTACAGGAACGGCCGATGTTCAGAACATAACTTACGATAATCCGTTTTTTGTGCTTCAGGGTAACTTTATCAGAAATACTGAGAATGAGCAGATATATTGCGGATACAAGCGTAACCAGAAAAAACAGTTCAAACGTAACAAGAAGGAATATGAACGTCTGGCCGATCATATAGGGCTGATTCCCATGGTCATAATCTCGCAAAACGACGAATTGATTATTACCGAGGGAGCCGAAGAAAGGCGTAAATATATGGACAGTGTTATTTCGCAATACGACCGTCAATATCTTTACACTTTGTTGCGCTACAACCGATTGCTACAACAACGCAATGCACTGCTAAAACAGTGGCGTGATAACGGTACGGGCGATAACTCACTTTTGGTTATTCTCGACCAACAACTTGAGGCCGCTGCCTCATTGATATTTTCGGTTCGTACAACTTTTGTTGAAGCTCTCCTGCCTGTTTTTAACCGCTATTACAGCCTTCTTTCCGGCGATGCCGAACAGGTTGGTATGTTGTATAAGTCTGGTTTGCAGCGGTATAATCTTTCGCAGGGACTCGCCGAATGTCGCCAGCGCGATATCGCATTGGGCTACACATCGCGGGGCATACATAAGGATGAGCTTGAACTGATGCTTGGTGACCATGCCATAAAAAAGGCGGGTTCGCAGGGTCAAAAAAAATCTTTTCTTATTGCACTAAAACTTGCCCAGTATGAATTTCTTGGCAGATACAACGGTTTCAGTCCAATTTTGTTGCTTGACGATATCTTCGATAAACTTGATTTGAAACGGGGTGCCAATCTTATTTCATTGGTTGCACACAACAATTTTGGCCAGATTTTTATTACCGATACCAATCGTAATCATTTGGAATCTGTTGTATCCCAGGCCGGTAAAGAATATCGGTTTTTTGTTGTGGTTGATGGTTCAATATCTAACGAGTAATTAAAATGGAAGAGAAACGAAATAATATCTATTCAAAAGCAAAGGACGACCGTAAGTGTACAACTCAGTCGATTGCCGATGTGCTTAGTGAGATAATGCGAACCCAAAACATAAATAAAGGGTTGTTTGAGCATAGGCTGATTGGGTTGTGGGGACAGATTCTCGGTCCTGCCGTTGAGCGCGTTACCAAACAGGTGTATGTTACCGATGGTGTTATGTTTGTCTATCTCAACTCAAGTGTGGTGCGTGGCGAATTGCTGATGCTTAAGGATAAAATAATCAATAGGCTTAACGATGCTGTTGGTGAGAAGGTTCTTCGGGATATTGTTTTCAGATGAAGTATTATCAATCTTCTATCTTCTTTGCCATAAAAAATACAAATTGGGTCATTAAATATTATTTCTATGTCGTATTTAAGGATGTAAATGAAACCTATTGGACAATGATGCCGTATAACAAGGCTTAATTTACAACCTTAGATAAATATGTTAAGACTGGGATTCAACCAACGACTAAGAAATTTTAAAACCCGCACTAAGCTAATTGTTAGTTTTGGTACTATGTTGCTATTTACGGCCATTATTGCAGCAGTAGGGCTTGCTGGAAACGATTATTACAATATGTTTGCCGAGAATATGAAACAGCTCTACAAAGCTCAAATAAATTTTGTGGGAGCCCGAATGCACACCCAATACTATATCAGTTACCGGAAAGATGCAGATCTTCAAATGGCCAGGATGATGGCCGACAGTGTGATAATGCAGTTTCAAAAATATAGGGAGACAGGTTATTCGGATGAAGATAAGACTCAAGCCGATAGTCTGTTAACTACTATTAAAGAGTACCGTGCCGGTATTGACCATATCGGAGAACTTATAACAGGAGAACTTTCTACATTGAAAAAAATGCAGGAAGTTGCAGCACAGATTCAAAGTCAGCATATTGGTTCCGACCAGCAATATCTTGCAATGACTGCCCAGGTGAATGTTTTGCGCACGCGAACATACAATGACATTGCGCATTTGGATGACGCACAAAAATATCTCGATAAATTAATCCGTTTCTCTTCTGGTTCGGTTAAACAACAGGCACAGCTGTTTCACGATTTGATAGGTGAATACCATAAACTGACAGCAGAATTGAGTCGGGAACGTGACTTACTAATTGCATTAGGTCAGGAACTTGAGACTGTAATAGGTAATGCTGCTACTGAAATGGATTGGCGCACTCAATATACACGAAAGAATACCATACTTAGCGTACGAGTCAACTTCCTGATTGTCTTTATTATAGGTATTGTAATCACATTAACCATCACCCGTTTTTTTACCCGTTCGTTCAATAGGGTTACTCAATTGTCGCAAGAGTATGGAGCTGGTGACCTTACGGGTGAAATAGATAATGAGTTTCTGGAATTAAAGGATGAGATTGGCGATATGTCCCGTGCCTTGGCAGTGATGCATAAAAAGCTATCAGAAGTTATAGTGGGTGTGCAGCAAGGTGCACAGAATGTATCGTCGGCCAGTATGCAGTCCAACAATGTGGCCCAGCAGATGACTGAGGGTTCTAATGAGCAGGCCTCCAGTGTAGAGGTGATTTCATCGACAATGGAAGAGATTGCTGCAAATATCCAGCATAATAGCGAAAATGCACATAATGCCAATATTTTAACACATAATATTGCCAATGGAATTGATGAGGTAAAAAGCCAGGCTGTTCAAAGTCTTGAGTCTATTAGAAGTATTAATGATAAGATACAGATAATAAACGATATAGCAGTTCAAACCAATATACTGGCACTTAATGCAGCTGTTGAGTCGGCACGTGCCGGCGAGCATGGGCGTGGTTTTGCAGTAGTCGCTGCCGAGGTGCGTAAACTTGCCGAAAGGTCGCGAATAGCAGCCGATGAGATAATAGGCTTATCTGCTTCAAGTCTTGATTTTACCGAAACAGCTGGTGAAAAGCTGATGATGGTTGTTGCCCAGGTCGAGAAGGCTAAAATCAATGTTCAGGAGATTGCCACTGCAAGTGCCGAGCAATCAAATGGTGTACTACAGGTAAACAATGCCATTCAAGAGCTTAACAGGGTTACACAACAAAATGCAGCTGCATCCGAAGAGCTTGCAAGTAGTGCCGAAGAGCTTGCCAGTCAGGCCGAACAGCTTTCGGATACTGTATCGTATTTTAGGGTTAATAGCAAGTAGGTGATTTTGTGATGATTATAATTCGTTGATTATAACTTTTAGTGTTCTGTATCAGTAACCACGACCTGAAGGCCGTGGTTACTGACGTCATGTCAGCTGGCTTTAGCCTTGTATATAGGGGCAAAATAGTAAAATCAAAAACGACCTCTTAGAGTGGCACATTTTAAGTCATAAAGGCATATTCAAGCCGGATGTAAGCGCAGCGTACAATTGTAAGTTCGTAATGCCAATCGGCTCGAAGAGCCAGACCATGCATAACCGTGGGTTTCAACCCACGGAACACGCACACCACGTTTCCTGCCCGGTAGTGGCAGCACAAAACGAATAGGTAATTGAGCCATGCACATTGTCTCTTTGTCCTCCAGCCGAGGCGGTGAGTTGCAGTGAGGCTTTAGCAATGAAGGTGATAAGCATCCTTTACATCTATTTTATCGGTAATTTTAAGAGGTTTTTATAAGACCGGGATTTTTGAAATTAGGAAAATATCAGTAACCACGGCCTTCAGGCCGTGGTCTGCCTCCCTCCTTGCAGACGGCTTTAGCCATGACTTTTGCGTTGATATTCAGTTCGTACGCACTCTTACTCTTTTTCTTCGGGTAATGATTTGTTTTTTATTGGTCCTCGTGCTCCGCTTCGCTCCGGCCTACAGCTGCAGAGAGTAAGCAGAGAGAGCCGCCGCTGCGCCTGCTCACCTAAGAACTATCACTCCTCTCCACTGAACGCAATGAACTCTATTCGGTAAGAATTATGGCATTGCAAATGCCAGACCAACAACCCCTTGTTGCAAACAAGGGGTAGATTACCCGCTCCGTTCCGAGATAGTTCTAAGGCTCGCAGCCGAGGCGGTGAGCCGCAGTGATGCTTTAGCCATGATTATTATGCTGTTAATAGCGCAGTTGATTGTTTCGGACTCCGAGCGGTGTTATTGCGTAGATTTCGTTCGGTCTTTTTCTATTGTTGGATGATGCTCTTTTGCAGCCACTCTTGCTTACTGAAGAAAAAAGTGGTTTCGCGCTCTGCATTTTCATCGCTGTCCGAGCCATGAATGGCATTGCTTGTTTTGCTGGTGGCAAACATTTTGCGTATTGTACCCTCTTCGGCCTCGGCAGGGTCGGTGGCTCCGATTAACTTACGGAAATCAACGACAGCATTCTCCTTTAGCAATATTATGGCTACTATTGGTCCCGATGACATAAATTCAACCAACTCGCCAAAAAAAGGACGTTCACTGTGGACACTGTAAAACTCCGATGCCTCATCCTTCGATAGTTGAAGGGTTTTAATTGCTGCAATGGTGTAACCCGACTGCTCAATCTTGGTAAGTATCTCTCCGATATGCTTGTTGCGCACAGCTCCTGGCTTTATTATAGCCAGTGTTTTGTTGTTATTTGTCATAATAATGGTCATTAAGGTTTATTCTAAATTATTATTTTATATTCAGTTTACCAAACCTTGACCATAAATTATTATTTTTGCATCTTAACTGTATCATTATTTCAGGTGGATAAATTTATTTCCTTACGCAAATTAATCGATGATAATCAACATTTTGTGATTATCCCACATATCAACCCCGATGGTGATGCCATTGGCTCATCGTTAGGTTTGAGAAGTGTGCTTCTTTCGATGGGTAAAATAGCCAATGTGGTGTCGCCTAATGGTTTCCCTGATTTTCTGAAATGGATGTGTGGTGCCGGCACTATCGTTACGTTCGACAGTGAGCAACAAAAAGCAACTGAATTAATCGGATCTGCACAGGTTATTTTTTTTCTCGACTTCAATACGCCATCGCGCCTGAAAGAGATGGCCAGTATTGTCGATGGTGTTGACGCAGCACGGGTAATGATAGATCACCATCCCTTCCCCGAAAATGTTGTCGATATTATGTTTTCTGATACTTCTGCATCATCCACTTGTGAACTTGTATGCCAGGTAATTCAGGGCACTGGCCTGACCGATTATATCGATAAGGATGCTGCTGAGGCTCTCTATACCGGCATTATTACCGATACAGGAGCATTAAGCTATAACTCGTCAAATCCTGCGACATACTATGTCGTGGCGTCGCTTTTGAAGTTAGGAATAGATAAGACTAAAATTCACGAACGGATATTCAATAGCAACTCCTACTCAAGGATGCAGTTGCTTGGTTTTGCACTGTCGCAGAAGATGGTTGCTTTACCACTTCAGGAGGCAGCCTACATCACTCTCTCGGTTGATGAGTTGAATCGTTATGGTTATCAGGATGGTGATTCAGAGGGTTTTGTAAACTATCCGCTGAGTATTGCAGGCATTAATATTTCTGCTTTTTTCTCACCCAAGGATGATTTGATAAAAGTTTCGTTGCGCTCACGGGGTGAATTTCCCGTTAATCTTTTTTCTGCACGCTTTTTTGGAGGAGGAGGTCATAAAAATGCCGCCGGTGGGGAGTTCAGAGGCTCTCTAAATGATGCTGTGGAGCACTTTAAGGTCTCACTGTCAGATTTTTATCAACAATGGAAAAATGGAACTTTATGAGGACTCTGTTATTTGTTGTTCTTTCATCACTACTGTTTTCTACAACCGGCTGCGGTGAAACTGGTAATAAAAATGGAAAAAAACGCATTTCGCGCCAAGAGTTGATTGAAATCAACAAAATGCTGGTCGCTCGCGATTCGTTGGTCATTTCCGAGTATTTGCAAAGTCAAAATTTAGATGGTTTCTCACTGACACCCACCGGATTGTGGATAAAGGTAGTAGATAGGGGCGATGGTGATGACGTGAAAAAAGACGATGCTATCGAGATAAAATACTCAGTGTCAACGCTTGACGGAAATGTTGTGTACTCATCGGAACAATTGGGTACAAAGAAGTTTGTGGCCGGGAAAGGAACTGAGATTAACGGGCTCGAAGAGGCTGTGATGAGTCTTGGAAAAGGAGGCAAAGCCATTGCCATTCTGCCGCCACACCTGGCTTACGGACTTGTGGGCGACGACAATAAAATACCCGGCCGCACAATAATCCGTATCGATTTTGATGTTGTCGATTTGGTAGCAGTAAAGTGATTCTGCCACAGAGAGGTGATATTTTTGTTGTGGGTTTATTAAAAATTAGCTTATTTTGCATTGTTTGATATTATAAATTCAATTCTAAACACATGAAATTATTCGGACGCTTAAGTGCCGCACTTATAATTGCCGTTTTGCTGGGACTTTCATCCTGTGATGAGTATAAGAGCATAGATTACAGTAAGTTGCAAGCCGAAGAGATTGCGCTTCTCGATAGCTACCTCACCGATAAGGTTAAATTCGGAGGTGAAAACGGAGTGGAGATGTCGCGCCTTGACAGCCTCACAAAAGCAGCTGTCGATACCGTGGATAATTACCGTACCCGTGGAGGAACAATCTATTTTGCCAACCAAATTGGTGATGGTGAGCCGGTTAAGGCAGGTAATGTTATCGGCTACAGATACAAAGCCTATGCTATCTTGATGGATACAGTGGGAGTTGCCCGTCGCTATTATGCAGGATCCAACCATACCGACCTTGAGCCTACCTTTGCATTGGCAGGTAAGGCAGCACCTTCGTCGGGCTATTACTCAGGCATTAACGATGCCATAATGAGAATGAATAAATATGGGAAATCGACTGTTATTGTTCCTTCAACAGTGGGAAATAACAGCTATGTTACCTATATTTACGACTTGGAAGTGGTTTATATTCAGAAATAAATGGTTTTTGAGGTTTTTTCGGACTGTTTTTTTTACTGAGTAAACGCAACTTTTTATTATCAACTGCATCTATGATATTGTGAAAACAAATAAAGTAGAAATAGGAACCCTATCGGAAGAGTGCAATCTTGTGGATTAACTCTGATGGTTTCTTGCAGTTTAAAATCAAAATAAAGAAAGATGAAAAAATTACTATTACCTTTTTTTGCTTCAGTGCTGTTGTTGAGCAGTTGTATCGATGGTGAGGATCCAAAGCCGTTCTTTTATGGACTTACCACGGTTGAAAAGAATATTCTTGTAGCATTGGAGTTTCATACAGACAAAGGAGAAGAGGGT
>JBDHYT010000083.1:0-8879 GCA_039811485.1 Marinilabiliaceae bacterium
TTTACTACTGTTTCTGATGTCGAAAACAACAATTGCCCATATAGCCAACGAACTTAATGTTACTCCTTCCACTGTGTCGCGTGCCTTAGCCGGCAGCGAACGGATAAGTGAGAAGATGCGTGCTCTTGTTGTTGCAAAGGCCAATGAACTTGGCTATGAGCCAAATGCTATGGCATCATCGTTAAGAACCGGGGTGAACAACACCGTAGGGATGATAGTTCCGCGAATCAACCGCCAGTTTTTTGCCAATGTGATAAGTGGTGTTGAGGCTATTTTAAATCCTGCCGGCTACAATCTGCTGATTTGCCAAACCCACGAGCGGTACAGTGATGAGCTCAAAGCCATTAACACTCTTCTTTCGCATCGCGTGGCCGGAGTGCTAATTTCTCATTCGGTGGAGACTGAGGATTCGGCTCATCTTCAAAAGGTGATTGATAAAAGTGCTGTGCTTGTACAATTCGACCGTGTAATCAACGGTGTGGATGGTGCCAAAATAACCAACGACAGCTTCAACGGTGCCTTCCTTGCTACCAAACATCTGATAAAAAGTGGATATAAGCGTGTCGGGCATCTGGCCGGCTCACTTTCGGTAAGTGTATATGCCGACAGGCAGAAAGGTTACGAAGCTGCACTCGTCGATTCGGGTGTTGATGTTGACTCCAATATCGTATTCCACAATGTCATTACCCGGGAAGGTGGTTTTGAAGCTGTTCATAAAGCTCTCGATGCCGGATGCGACGCCCTCTATTGTTCGGGCGATTACGCAGCCATGGGAGTTATACAGTATTGCCGCAAAAACGGAATAGGCATACCTTCTCAGTTTGGTGTGGTTGGAACTGCCAATGAGAGCTTTGCCGACCTTATTACACCATCTCTCACCACCCTGGAGCAGAATGCTTTCGACCTCGGAAACCAGGTTGCTTCGGCATTTCTCACAAAGGTTAAGGGCGAAGAGTTCGGCAGTGGCAATATCACCATACCGATGCGCCTTATTGTGCGTGAGTCATCTCTACGCCAACCAATTAACAGCATGATTATAAACGTTTAATAAAATATATTATGAGCTACGAGTTGCGTTATGCCTCGCATCCGTGTGATGCAAAAAATTACGACACCGATCGTCTTCGCAAAGAGTTTTTGATTGAGACTGTGTTCACAGCCAACGACATCAACTGGGTTTATTCAATGTACGACCGTTATATGGTTGGTGGTGCACTACCTTTAAATGGCACTCTTAAACTCGAAGTTGTTGACAACCTAAAGGCTGAATATTTCCTTCAGCGTCGCGAACTTGGTGTCATCAACGTAGGCGGAAAAGGAAAAATTACCGTAGATGGTACTACTTATGAACTTGATTATAAGGAGGCTCTGTATGTAGGTCAGGGTGCCAAAGAGGTGGTTTTTGCGTCTGATAATTCAGCATCGCCTGCCATGTTCTATCTCAATTCGGCACCAGCCCACCGTAACTACCCTACTACAAAGGTTACTAAAAATGAGGCTGATGTGGTAGTTCTTGGAAGTCTCGAAGGTTCAAATCACCGTCAGATTAACAAGATGCTGGTTAACAGTGTAGTACCAACCTGCCAGCTACAGATGGGAATGACCGAACTTAAGCCCGGCAGCGTATGGAACACAATGCCGGCTCATACCCACAACCGCCGTATGGAGGCTTATTTCTATTTTGAAGTGCCTCAAGGTCAGACTATTTGCCACTTTATGGGTCAGCCAGATGAGACACGTCACATCTGGATGAAGAATAACCAGGCGGTGCTCTCACCTTCATGGAGTATCCACTCGGCAGCAGGAACCTCAAACTATACATTTATATGGGGTATGGCGGGCGAGAATCTCGACTATGGCGATATGGATACCCGTCAGCCCGACCAATTGAAATAATAATAATCATCAATACAACAACCGATGAGTCAGGAGGGAAGATATGAAAAGATGCCGGTGCACTATGTTGGAAACAATATTGAGCGCCGGCTCCTCCATTCCAAAAACCTTATGATGGTGAACGTCCTGTTTACCGATGGTCCTACCACCGCTCCCGATCCGTTTCACTCGCATCCGCACGAGCAGGCTGCTTATATTGCCGAGGGTGAGATACTTCTGTTTATGGCCGACGAAGAGCCGGTTCATCTTAAGAGCGGCGACCATTTTGTGGTGGAGTCGGGTGTAAAACATACCATTCAGCGGCTAACCAAAGTGGTGCGGATAATAGATTGCTTCACACCAATCAGACAAGATTTTTTATGATAGTTAATTAACCTAAATAATTATTTTATGATACAACAACTGTTCGACCTTACAGGCAAGGTAGCTTTAATCACCGGTGGCACACACGGAATAGGAATGGCAATAGCCAAGGTTCTGGGTAAGGCCGGGGCCAAAATATGTATCAACGACCTTTCGGCAGAACGTCTTGAAGCTGCCAAGGCCGATTATGCAAAAGAGGGACTTGATGTTTATACCAGCGTTTGGGATGTTACCGACGAAGCCCAGGTTGACCGGGGCATTACCGAAATTGAGAAGAACTTTGGCGGCGTTGATATCCTTGTAAATAATGCAGGCATCATCAAGCGTATTCTAATACTTGATATGCCGATTAGCGACTTTAAGCAAGTGATTGATGTTGACCTGGTTGCCCCTCTTATTGTGGGTAAGCGTGTTGCTCCGGGTATGATTGCAAAACGTGCCGGTAAGATTATCAATATCTGCTCAATGATGAGTGTGTACGGCCGTAACTCTGTTTCAGCCTATGCTTCAGCAAAAGGTGGTCTTAAACTTCTTACTGCCAACATGACCTGCGAGTGGGCAAAATACAACATCCAGATTAACGGAATAGGCCCGGGTTATATTGCTACATCACAGACAGGACCAATCCGTGAGAATGGCCATCCATTCAACGACTTAGTGATGACCCGTACTCCTGCCGGCCGCTGGGGCGAACCCGAGGATGTGGGTAATGCGGCTCTCTTCCTGGCTTCACAGGCTTCAAACTTCGTAAATGGTCACGTTCTTTATGTTGATGGCGGCATCCTTGCCAACTTCGGATATGTAAAAGGCGAAAACGATATTATTGACTAATGTAGAAAGCAGGATGAAGATATAATTGAAATCCTGCTTTTTTAAATCATTCATATACAGACTGATGAAAAAAAATATCCTTTTGGGTTTTGGCGTTGCAGCACTGTTGTTTTCGTCGTGTGGAAGTGCTAAAACCTTCAACTGCACCAATAATGCTTCGGTTGATGTAACCGACAAACTTTTTGTGCTTACCCGTGCCGAAGTTCAGCAATACGTGAATGCCGGCAATGATGACTTCATTCATGTAACCACTGCTGACGGCAAACTGCTTGCCTCACAGATGGATGACATGGATGGCGACGGAAACTGGGATGAGCTTGCTTTTATTGCCGATATTAAAGCCAACTCAGCATTAAGTGTGAAACTATCAGTGGGTGAACCTGTTGAGTTTGAGAAACGTACCAACCTCCGGTTTGGTTCAGCCATTGCTCCACACGACGCGTTAATTGGGGTAAAACGACTAAAGTCAACCGACAGCCCTTCTATTTCTGCAGTATTCCAGATGGAAGGCCCTGCATGGGAAAACGACAAGGTAGGCTTCCGCAACTATTACGATGCCCGTAACGGTATTGATATCTTCGGTAAGTCAACTACAAAGATGGCTCTCGACAGTGCCGGTATTCGCGGTCAGAACTACCATGCCCGCAGCGACTGGGGTATGGATGTGCTAAAGGTGGCCAATTCGCTTGGTGCCGGCGCCATTGCCATTGGATACGCCGATAGCATGTATCGCGTGGGAGTGTGCGAAGTTGGCGAATTCCGTTTTGTTGCCGAAGGACCTGTACGTTCGGTGCTGGAACTCACCTTTAAAGGCGTACCTGCAGGTGAGCGTCTTTACGATGTGCGTCACCGAATTTCGATTGCTGCCGGCGATTTGTGCTATAAATCACAGGTGTGGATTGAGAACATGCAGGGTGACGAAATTATTGTAACCGGAATTGTGGATAAACACAATCTCGAATCTATTCCTTTTGAAGTGGGGGAGTTCAAAGGTTTCTATACACATGGCAATCAAGGCACAATGGGTGAGATGCTTGGAATGGCTGTTGCTGCGCGCCAAAGCGATGTTATATCCTACACAGCAGCTCCTAAAATCGGCGAAGGAGTAACCGAAACGTATTTTATGAACTTGAAAATATCCAAGGAAAAGCCAGCCGAGTACTATTTCTTCAGTGGCTGGGAGCATCAGGATGATACTTTTGTTGATGCAGCCGCTTTTGAAAAGGCTGTGAAACTGAATCTGGCTAAATTTTAATTTCTAATATTCATTCTTTTGGTTTTTGCCACAGGTAATCAGCCGATGATTACCTGTGGTTTTTTTATCTATTTCAGAATAGCATCAATATCAGAGAGTTCCGAATCGGTAAAAGTCAAGTTTTTAAGCGCATCTATATTATCGTCGAGTTGTTTCACCGACGAGGCACCTATCAATACCGAAGTCAAAGCCGTGTGTCTAAGAACCCAGGCCAGTGCCATCTGTGCCAGTGTCTGCCCCCGTTGCTTTGCCATATCGTTGAGTCGGATAACGGCATTCAGCTTCTCTTCGGTAAGATGCTCAGGTTTAAGGAAATGACCACGTTTCATTCTTGAACCGGCAGGTATCCCTTTGAGATATCTATCGGTCAAGAGTCCCTGAGCCAATGGCGAAAATGCAATACATCCAACCCCCTCTTTTTCAAGCACATCAAGCAAGTCGTCTTCAATATTTCGTACAAACATACTGTACTTTGGCTGATGGATAACACACGGCGTTCCCAAATTGCGAAGTATCTCGGCAGCCTTCACAGTAAGTTGGGCGGGATAGTTGGAGAGCCCTACATATAAAGCTTTTCCCTGTTTCACGGCATGTGCCAGTGCGCCCATGGTCTCTTCAAGCGGTGTGTTTGGGTCGGGCCGGTGAGAATAAAATATATCAACATAATCGATATCCATCCGTTTGAGGCTCTGGTCGAGGCTGCTTATTAAATTTTTACGTGAACCCCATTCTCCGTAAGGGCCGGGCCACATATAATAACCAGCTTTAGTGGATATTATAAGTTCATCGCGATGGAGCTGCAATCCATCTTTAAGCACTTTGCCTAAAGTAACCTCGGCCGTGCCCGGTTCGGGGCCGTAGTTGTTGGCGAGGTCAAAATGGGTAATACCACGGTCGAACGCACGATAGAGAATCGACTTGCTATTGCTGTAATCGTCTATCGAACCAAAATTGTGCCACATACCCAACGAAATGGCAGGTAACAAAAGTCCGCTTTTGCCGCTACGATTATATTTCATCTCATCATAACGATGAGGATTTGCTACATAAGATGTTGGCATTTTGTGTTGTTGTTAATTATTTGTTTTTATTGAATATTTTGATTTTCAATTACTCAGCAATTTTATTCTCTGAACGATAGCGGCCTGGCACACTTTACAGAACGGATCCTTCAGCATTTTCATCAAACACTTTTCATTCGACCTGAATATGCCTTTGGCCGAATAGCCAGCTCCTTCAACCAAACCAATTCCATCCTGCCCCATCAGATCTTTCCATTTGCTTTCGAAATTGACTTTTGTGGTAATATTGGGTTCCCATGGCTCCACATCGAGCGGGAAAAGAGTGGAGTAAGGCACTTCCGAATCGTAATACTCGTCGCCCAACCCAGCAAATGTGTGCCCTATTTCATGTATCATCACCGCCATCGACTGCTCGTGATGTGCCGAACCGATGGCAAAATAGTTAAATACTCCGCCTCCTCCGTATTCGCCGGTGTTTACAAGCACTACTATCAGATCGTGAGCCACTTGCGACACGTAATCGCCAAGGGTAAAAGCATTCAGAGTCTCCAGATAACGCTCGCTGCCAAAGGTGTTGAACGATGAGCCGAGCACGGTTTTAGGGTAGAGATTTTTCTGAGGTGTGATGCAGCCACTCTCCTGCGAAGCTATAAAAACAGAGTTAACGTTGAACGACGATTTATGCTCCGAAAAAGGAGCAGTGCCGAAAAAATACTCGGTGAAACGCGATGCGTCACTATCAAACTTAGCCTTTTCACCTGCTGTATATCCTTCGGCCACAATCACCACATCCACCTTTTTATGAGCCGGTCCGTTGTTCACAATCTTTTTTACCGATGGCTTAAGCTTTGTTGACAGAGCGGGCACCATCTGACAGTTTATCTCACTATTGAGCACAATGTCTAAATTGCCGCCGCGGTTGCGTCTCTCAAGCACAAAACGAACAGCCTCACCCGGGAGAGGAACTGAGAGCGGGTGCTCAAAATCTATGGGCTGTTTATCTTCAATATCAGATTGAAGCCACTCCTCGTACAGCGACGAAAAACCATCCTGATAGAGAATGTTGCCCGTTGATAATGAGTAAAGTGTATATCTAAACTGCCCATATTCGGGGTTAGTTCCTTCAAACAATCCGGTACCGCCAGAGTTCTCGGTCCATACCGACCGCAACTCATACTGCGCACTGTCGCCAGCGGGTGTAATCCTTAAATCTATCCTGAGCGACCTCTTTGTGTCCAAACCTCCTGCGCTTACACCTTGTGGTAAGATGAAAAATAAAAGGAGCAAAAAATTGAATAATAAAATTCTCATTGCTATAATTGCTAAGTTTTTTACAATATACACAAAAAGATGAAAAATACAACGATTTCGTTGATAGAAGAACTCCAGTCGAGGCTCACCAATGAGCTTATCTTTTTTGGAATGAATGAGACACTATCCAACCTTATGTGTGGATTTATATCGGCAGTGTTTCTGATACTTATATGCTGGATTGTTAAACTGATAGTGCAAAAAATAGTTGTTCGCGCCATCGAACACCTCATCCAAAAAACCAAAACAACCTACGACGATTTTCTGATAAATCACCGGCTCTTTCATAAGCTCTCGCATCTGCTGCCGGCTTTAATAATTCTGTTTGCAGGTCCTGAGATTTTTGCAATCTATCCCTCTTTTGTAGAATATGTGCGTAAGGCCGGCGAGATATATATTATTATTGTATTCATCCGCTCCACAGGTGCTGTAATTAATGCATTCCACGATATGTATATCGAAATGGGCTATTCGCAAAACAGGCCAATAAAGGGGTATGTTCAGATGGCGCATATCATTGTATATTTTATCGGGTCGCTCGTTATCGTATCTATCTTGTTCAATGTGAGCCTCTTGGCAGTTTTCACGAGCCTTGGAGCAATTGCAGCCGTACTTTTACTGATTTTTAAGGATACCATACTGGGCATTACCGCCTCCATACAGCTGTCGGCCAACGACATGGTGAAGGTGGGCGACTGGATTGAGATGCCGTCTCATTCGGCCGATGGCGTGGTTACCGAAATAACACTTTATGCCGTAAAAGTGCAGAACTGGAACAAAACCATCAGCACAATCCCACCATATGAGCTTGTAAGCAAGAGCTTTACCAATTGGAAGGGCATGAGTGACGCCGGTGCGCGACGTATCAAGAGGTTTATAAATATTGACATGAAGAGTGTTAAGTTCTGCACCGACGAAATGCTCGATAAGTTCAGCCGCATCAGACTGTTACGCGAATATATCGAAGTGAGGCGCAAGGAGATTGCCGAGTTTAACCAGCAACTCGACTGGGATCTTACGTCGTCGGTTAATGGACGAAGGATGACAAATATAGGGGTTTTCAGAAAATACCTGGAAAATTTCCTTACCAACCACCCTATGATTCATCAAAATATGTCATTGATGGTGAGGCAATTGCAACCAACAGAAACAGGCATACCAATAGAAATATATGCATTTGTGAACAATCCTGCCTGGGTAGCATACGAAAATGTGCAATCCGACATCTTTGACCATATCCTAGCCATCATACCCGAGTTTGAACTGCGTGTTTTTCAAGACCCGTCGGGCGACGATTTTAAATTTATTGGCACACGCTTAATTAGTAATAATAATTTTTCGGAAATCGGATGATGACATTGAGTTACTCCAGCCTCATCATTCTTATTTTCAACAACATAAATCACAAAATGTGTTTTTTAAACTGTAAGCAACCTAAAATAAATCATAAAAATATACAATAAACCATATTGCAAAATTGAGTTTAAACTATTAGTTTTGTGAAAATTTAGCACAAAAGAGGTCAGATTGTAATTCAATTAACAGTTAAACTAAAATCCGCATGGAAACCAATTTACAAATTGATAGTTTAGACAAAAAGATATTGTCACTTATTACTCAAAATGCACGTATCCCGTTTCTTGAAGTAGCACGCGAGTGCAAGGTTTCAGGAGCAGCCATCCATCAGCGCGTTCAACGGTTAATAAGTTTAGGCGTCATAAAAGGTTCTGAGTTTGTTATCAATCCATCGATGGTTGGTTACCACACCTGTGCTTTCATGGGTATTTACCTAAAGAAGGCGAGTCTGTTCGACAAGGTGGTAAAGATGCTGGAGCAGATTCCTCAGATTGTTGAATGTCACTACACCACCGGATCTTACGCAATTTTCATCAAGATTTACGCCCAGAGCAACGAGCATCTGAAGCGTATTCTTCATGATAAATTACAGTCGATTCCGGGCATTGCATCAACAGAAACCATCATCTCGCTTGAAGAGAGCTTCAAACGTCAGATTCCAATAGATTAATTGTTCCAACCGTAATAAAAAAAGCGTTTTTGCACTCTTTTAGTCAAAAACGCTTTTTTTATCATCACCTTAAAGCAGGCCGGTTATTTTGCATCAGGCTTGCATTGTGTGGTTATTCCCGTGGCATGCAACAAGTTCAACCCTGTTATCGCTGCCTACTGTAAGCTCAATTTGC
>JBDHYT010000084.1:0-8812 GCA_039811485.1 Marinilabiliaceae bacterium
GATTCTTCCGCCGCATTACATACCATGCAAGATAGGCCGGTATCAGAAGCAACAGATAGAAATAGCCCGGATGTAAAAAGGTTATATGACTCATAATTTTCCTTTCAATTATTTCTGATGTTCATCAGTACTATTCAACAGCTCTTTTTTCTGATCTTGAAGCGATTTCACCTCATCAACCTTTGTTTGATTAACAAAAAACTGGGCATGAATCATCATCAGGTCATTTTCGTCAGGAAGTGGCTCGAAACGGGCAAACTTCACCAAATCGGAAGTGCTAAGTATATCATTCAGCTGATCGTAATTCCGGTTATCCGAAAAACCCAGTTGCTTTAGTGCCTTCAGAGTCTGATCGGTGGTAAACTCAAGAGCATCTATGCCATAACGCTGTTCAATATATCGGCGCAAAGTATCTGAAATGCCCACGTAGTACTCCTTCACCATGTTACGCTGCCAGAGTTGCTGCGATTTGATTCGTTCCAACTCCCTGATTGCAATGACATGTGGTGGATCAAGTGGTTTTGAAGCCGCCACAACCTGAATTTTGCCTTTGCGCTGCAAATACTTAAGTATGGCGATGGTCAAAAGCCCCGCCAGGAGCATGAATCCAACAATATACGGCAGATACTTTAGTAACTCTGCGAGAGAAAAAGGCAAATTATAGGGTGGTTTGATATCTGTGATTCCCTTGGAAGGATCGACACTCTCGAAAGGATTGACAACATTGAGTGCCAACGAACCGGTTTCGAATAACTGGGTACCCGTCTCTCCCCTAATCTCAAATTTAAACGGAGGGATATAATGCAACCCACTGTCGAACGAGGTGACAATATAACGCTGGTGAATTGTCAAAAGACCATTGGCCATAACAGAGTCGGCCGACGCAAAATTGACAACATCAACTTTAGATGTTACAGTATCGGCCACCAGAGGAAAAGCAAGTGGCAAACCTACAGGAAACGATGCTTCGAGTGTAAGTCCCACTTGTCCGCCAATAACTATGGTTGTAGAGTCAAGAGCTGCTTTCACACTAACATTCTGCGCATTTGCCCCATAAGGCACTGCAAAAGTTATTAACAACAGCAGACTCCAAAGAAATCTATTTATATAGCGAATTCTCATCAGTTGAATGTTTGGTGTCATAAAAAAACAACAACACAGTTATTACAATTAAATCACATCCTCTTTTTGAACAACGATATAAGCGAGCGCACATAATCTTCGTCGGTCCGCACCTTTACATTATCCACCCCACTTTTGGCAAATATGGTCTGAATCTCCTGGTCGCGTTTATCCCACCAATGCTTATATGCATCACGCACCTTCCTGTCGGATGTATCAACCCACTTCAGCTCACCGCTCTCGGCATCCTTAAGCTTCACCAATCCTATGGGTGGCAGCTCAGTCTCCCGCTTGTCGTATATCTGAAGTGCCACCAGATCATGCTTCTGATTGGCTATACGCAGTGCACGCTCAAAATTATCGTCCATGAAGTCGGAAATCAGAAATGCTGTAGAGCGTTTTTTAATAGCTCCGGTGAAGTATCTCAGCACCTCACTCAGATTTGTCTCCCTGTTCTCGGGAATAAAAGTGAGCAACTCGCGGATGATATGAAGCACGTGCTTCTTACCTTTCTTGGGCGGAATAAATTTCTCAATCTTATCGCTGAAGAATATCACGCCTATCTTATCGTTGTTCTGAATGGTAGAGAAGGCAAGTGTGGCTGCAATCTCGGTAATCAGGTTTTTCTTAAATCTGACAGCAGTACCAAACTCACGCGAACCCGATACGTCGATGAGCAACATCACCGTCATCTCACGCTCCTCTTCAAAAATCTTGATAAAGGGGCGGTTGAACCGTGCCGTTACGTTCCAGTCGATATTACGCACATCATCGCCATACTGATACTCGCGCACCTCGCTGAATGTCATACCCCTGCCCTTGAAAGCAGAGTGATATTCACCGGCGAAGATATTGTTACTCAGCCCTTTGGTCTTGATCTCAATCTGACGTACCTTCTTTAATAAGTCATTTGTTTCCAAAGCTTAACGATTTTGGATTAAACAATCAGTTTACTGCTTAAGCAGCATCACTATCAACAAAATTAAAGAATCAGGGTACCTCAATCTGGTTAAGTATCTCGCTGATAATCTCTTCGGAAGTAACATTGTTTGCCTCTGCCTCATACGACAATCCGATACGGTGACGCATCACATCATGGCATACGGCACGGATATCCTCAGGAATAACATAACCACGGCGCTTAATAAAGGCATACGCCTTGGCAGCCATTGCAAGACTGATACTTGCACGTGGTGACGCACCATAAGAGATCATATCCTTGAATTTCTCAAGCTTGTACTGCTCGGGGAAACGGGTAGCAAACACAATATCAACAATATAACGCTCAATCTTTTCGTCCATATACACATCTTTCACCACGCTGCGTGCACGCACTATATCCTCCGGTTTGATGATTGCAGAAGGCTGCGGGAACGACTGTGCAAGATTATGACGGATAATCATCTGCTCCTCATCCTTTTTAGGATAGTCGATAACCACCTTCAGCATAAAACGGTCAACCTGCGCCTCAGGAAGCGGATAGGTTCCCTCCTGCTCTATCGGGTTTTGGGTGGCCATAACAAGGAAAGGATTTGGCAATTTATAGGTAGTATCGCCAATTGTGACCTGACGCTCCTGCATAGCCTCAAGCAGAGCACTCTGCACCTTGGCCGGGGCACGATTAATCTCATCGGCAAGCACGAAGTTGGTAAATACCGGACCCTTCTTAACCACAAACTCCTCTTTCTTCTGGCTGTAGATAAGTGTACCAATAAGGTCGGCAGGCAAAAGGTCGGGCGTAAACTGGATGCGCGAAAAATCGGCACTTACAATCTTTGCCAGTGTATTGATAGCCAGTGTTTTTGCAAGACCCGGCACACCCTCAAGAAGTATGTGGCCATCAGAAAGAAGGCCAATAAGAAGACTTTCAACAAGATGCTTCTGTCCAACAATCACTTTATTCATTTCGATGGTAAGTAGATCGACAAATGAACTCTCCTGTTTGATACGCTCATTAATTTCGCGGATATCGATTGATTGCTCCATAATATTTTAAAATTTACATTTTCAATCAAAAAACTCTCAAAGTTACCACAATATTGCGTGTGAGTCAAAAATATACTCCAAACATATTGCGACTCAACAAAAATAGTAATTCTAAAATAAGCACCGAAAAGTGTTAATGACTTTAACCAGAAATTAACTTACCACTATTTACAGCCCTTCCAAAACAAACATTTAGTTGGATTATTACTAACTTTACAATACCAAATAAAAATTTCGAGCATGGCAAATGAAGAAATAAGATGGGAACAGAGGTTTTCTAATTATCAGAAGGCACTCGTTAAACTAACAGAGGCGGTTGAGTATATCAAAAACCCTGACAACGATAATAAGAACTCTCGGCAATTTAGAGTGCTCAATGAGATTGTTAAAGAGGGACTTATACAGAGATTTAAATATACCTATGAGATGGCATGGAACGTAATGAAGGATTATGCACTGTTTCAAGGGAATACTGAAATTGCAGGTTCGAGAGATGCAATAAGGTATGCTTTCGCATCCAGTCTTATTGAGAATGGCGAAATATGGATGGAGATGATTAAGAGCAGAATAAAAACTTCGCACACCTACGATGAAGAGACAGCAGATGATATATTTGAAAAAATATTAAATCACTACTTGGATGCTTTTCAAGCATTTGAAGCAGTTATGAAATCAAAAATCCATTAATAGGAACTACAACCTCACAAATGATTTATTATGAAATACGGTCTTGATGATAGTCAAATTAACAAAATAAATAAGATTTTCACTGAGTTTCCGCAGATTGAGAAAGCTACTATTTATGGTTCGCGGGCAAAAGGCACACACAGAAATAATTCTGACATTGATCTTACTCTAACAGGTATATCATTAAATTACAGCACATTAATCAATATAGAACAAAAGCTCGACGACCTATTATTACCTTTCAATATCGACCTAACAATAATTCATAACATCGACAATGAAAATCTGCTACACCATATCGAAAGATACGGAGTAGTGTTTTATGAGAAACGATGATAATTAACATATAGAACAAAATCCATATTACTGGTAGTAATTATGTCTAAATTTATAAACATGACAAACTTAGAACTGACCCCAAGAGATAGAGAAGAGACAGAAAAACTATCTGAACTATTAAAGAAAATGGAGACATTAGAAATTAGCTATGTAGATTCTGTCACTGATGATATTTTCCGCTATCAGCCTTTTTTTCTATCAGTATTACTAGGCCACAGCTTAGACAACACTCCTGAAGAATTTGAGTCAATAATGAAAATTTATTTTGTAGTGTGGGAGTATTACAAAGAAAAACCAAACATAAAAAAAAGACAAGTAACAGAGGCAAAATATACAAATGCATTAAAAAAAAATGCTTCAATGCTAAACTATGCCAATGATGAGCCAACACAAAAAGACAAAGCTAAAATCTACACAAAGGATCTACAGAACATAAAATCAAAATCTTTAATTGCAACAATGTATTTTATGCTGGATTATAATAAACCACTCTTAAAATGGAACACAGAAAAAAAAGGATACTTATTACTTGAGCTAAAAACTTTTGTTGAATGCTTTGATACAATATAAAAAAATATATGAATTATAACCTTAAATCAACACTTCCGACCACTTTGGGAGTCAGATTACATAAACATTAATTCAACACAATTATCTGGAGGTATCAGAAAAGTCTACGAATCATACAAAAAACACAAATAATATATAAATCATTTTTAATAATTTACTCATACACAAAGAGATGGCGTTTGTGAAAATCCGTATAATCCCGTCTAAACGGGACAAGTACCGTGGATAAAATACTATTTGGACAACCCCAACTCAACTATCTTTTCATAAAGTCGCATATCCATACTTCCAATCCAAATATGCCCTACATAAAGCAGTTTCTCAACTTTTTTCACTATTTTTGTTATAAAAATCAAACAAACTGAAATGAAACTGAAATCAACAAAGCTAACAACATCATTATCAGCACTGATAATACCGTTGCTGATGGCATGTAACCAGGCACCGGGAATAATTGAGTTTTCAATGCCGGCCGGTGACGAACAGGCAAATGCATCACCATTTACCGCCAGATTAACAGAACAACTGGCACAAAGAGACCAGAATAAACCGGTTGTAGTGAAACTTACCAAAGGAAAGTATCACTTCTACAGCGATGGTGCTACCGAAAAAACCTACTTCGTATCCAATCACGATCAGGTTAATCCCAAGCACCTGGCGTTTGCTCTTGAAAACCTGAAAAATGTGATAATCGACGGCCAGGGCTCTGAATTGATTTTGCACAACCGCATGTTGCCAATATCTATGGTTAACTGCGAAAATGTTACACTGCGTAACTTCAGCATAGATTATGAACCACCTCATCTTCGCCAGCTTACAGTGACCGGAATCGACAAGGATAACAATGCTCTGATATGCGACATCTATCCGGAAGGCAATTATACTATTGAAAACGAAAAAATAGTTCTTACCGGCCCTGATTATAAACTGACTCCAATGGCTGTTATGCCGTTCGACTCAACCGGACGTTTGTCGTATGGCCGTGGTGACCTTGATTTTTCACAGGCTACAGTTGAAGAAATTGAACCCAACAAGCTGATTGTAAAAAACTTTCAGGTTAACCAGTCGTCACCAGGCGACAGATATGTGCTGAGAAGTTACTACCGTCCCAATGCAGGTATTTTCATCAGTAAAAGCAAAAATACGACCATCGAAAATGTGGTAGTTCACTATGCCGAAGGAATGGCACTTCTGGCTCAGCTTAGTGAAAACATCCACCTTAACGGCTTTAAAGTTGCACTGAAAGAGGGAGACAAACGTGTTTACACAACACAAGCTGATGCCACACATTTCTCTGGCTGCAAAGGAGTTATACTCTCCGAAAACGGATTGTACGAAGGGATGGCCGATGATGCAATCAACGTACACGGCACTTACATGAAAATGGTTAAAAAGATTGATAACAAGACAATTGTAGGCCGGTATATGCACGGGCAGTCATGGGGTTTCACATGGGGTGAACCAGGCGACACCATTCAGCTGGTAAACTCACCTGTGATGGAAATTGTGCAGCAGTTCAACCGCATTAAGAGCATCAAACCTATTGATACACCGACCGATGAAGGTGCAAAAGAGTTTGAGATTGAGTTTGAAAACGAAATGCCCGAATCAGTTACAGCAGAATCATCAATTGGAGTAGAAAACCTCAGCTGGACTCCGGAAGTAATATTCCGCAACAATATGATCCGCCACAACCGTGCCCGCGGTGCCCTGTTCAGCACTCACAAACGTGTGATTTGCGAAAACAATACTTTCGACCACACACATGGCTCGGCAATACTGCTTTGTGGCGATTGCAACGGATGGTATGAGACAGGTGCATGTCGCGAAGTAATCATCAGAAACAATAAATTTATAAATGCACTTACAGCCTACTATCAGTTTACAAATGCTGTTATCTCAATCTATCCTGAAATTCCGAACCTGAAAGAACAGCAGCAATATTTCCACTCAGGAATATTGATAGAGGGAAATACATTCGAGATGTTTGACAAACCGATACTTTATGCCAAATCGGTTGATGGCGTTGTTTTCAGAAACAACACAATAACCTACAATACTCAATTCGAGCCATTCCACTGGAACAACCATACCTTCCTGCTGGAGCATGTTAAAAACATATTGATTGAGGACAACAAAACCGAAAGACCATTCGATATGCAAAAGGATTTTAAAATCACATATTCCGAACCGGATGTTGTCACATTAATCCCTTAAACACCTTATCTCTCACTACTGTAAAAACGCCAGTAGTGAGAGATTTCAATAATACAAGCCTACCCCTCCTTCCGAAAAAAATTACTTGACATTAAGTGTAAAAGCACTCTAACTTTACACATTACAAAACAATAAATCACATAAAATCAGAAAGATGATTAAGACACAATGGATTAGAACATTGTCCTTTGCAGTTGTATTGTCGATTGCAGCTGCAATAGGCACAACGGCTAATGCAGTAGGATTACCACCAACCATGCAGGCCGCACAGGACCAGACACCTGCCATTACCGGAGCAGGCAAAATAAACTCAACAACAGTTCAACTGACACTATCGGATGGCAAAACAGTGCTTGTCGATTTTTATGGTGACAATATTTTCAGGCTGTTCCGCGACGATTCCGGAAAAGGGATGAGAACTCCTGAAGCAAAACCGGAGGCTGAAATCCTGGTAAAAAACCCACGTAAAACTGTTTCAAACGTAAATATAGAAACCACTAACAATCAAACCATTATCACCACACCTATTGTAAAACTGACTTTTAACAATGGTTCTACAACTTTTGCTATCGTCAACCAAAAAACAGGCAAAGAGGTGGTTCACTCACTATCGGCAATTGAGTTTGATCCTGCCAAAACCAGTATCACACTAAGTTGTGGCAATGACGAATATTTCTACGGAGGAGGAGTTCAGAACGGGCGATTCTCACACAAGGGAAAAGTTATTGCAATTGAAAATCAAAACAGCTGGACCGATGGCGGGGTTGCATCCCCCACCCCATTCTACTGGTCAACAAACGGTTACGGAGTGATGTGGCACACATTCAAAAAAGGGCGTTATGACTTCGGAGCAAAAGAGGGCGATAAAGTAAAGCTATTTCACGAGGATAATTACTTTGATGTATTCTTCATGGTTAATGATGGTGCGGTACCTTTGCTGAACGATTTTTACCAACTGACCGGCAACCCGGTATTGCTGCCAAAATTCGGATTCTACCAGGGCCACCTGAATGCCTATAACCGTGACTACTGGAAAGAGGATGAGAACGGAATACTATATGAAGATGGCAAGAAATATAAGGAGAGCCAGAAAGATAACGGCGGAATTAAAGAGTCGCTCAATGGCGAGCTTAACAATTACCAATTCTCTGCCCGTGCAGTTGTTGACCGTTATCTCGATAATGATATGCCTCTTGGCTGGGTACTTCCAAACGACGGTTATGGTGCAGGTTATGGCCAGACAGAAACCCTTGACGGCAACATTGCAAACCTGAAAAGCTTTGGTGATTATGCCCGCAGCCATGGTGTTGAGATTGGCCTCTGGACACAATCGGATCTTCACCCTAAAGAGGGTATCAGTGCTCTGCTTCAGCGCGATATTATTAAGGAGGTGCGCGATGCCGGCGTAAGAGTTCTTAAAACCGACGTTGCATGGGTTGGTGCCGGTTACTCGTTTGGTCTTAACGGAGTAGCCGATGTGGGTGAGATTATGCCAAAATATGGCAATGATGCACGTCCGTTTATCATATCGCTCGACGGATGGGCTGGTACACAGCGTTATGCAGGAATTTGGAGCGGCGACCAGACAGGCGGGCTTTGGGAGTATATCCGTTTCCACATTCCTACCTATATTGGTTCAGGACTATCGGGTCAGCCAAATATTTCGTCGGATATGGACGGAATTTTTGGTGGCAAGAAACCGGTTATCAACATTCGCGATTTTCAGTGGAAAACCTTCACACCCATGCAACTCAATATGGATGGCTGGGGTTCAAATCCTAAATATCCGCAAGCATTGGGAGAGCCTGCCACATCAATCAACCGTAACTATCTGAAACTGAAATCAGAGCTACTTCCATACCAGTATAGTATTTCAAGAGAGTCATTTGAT
>JBDHYT010000085.1:0-8798 GCA_039811485.1 Marinilabiliaceae bacterium
GTGCATTATATTTGAGCACTCCCATTGCAAATGTTGTCTGAACGCTTCCTGCTGCAAGCAGCAGCCCTAACAGTGAAATCATTATAAGCGACGACCATACACTCGCTTTTTTGAACGCTGCAAGATGTATATAGGGTCGTTTCACTGTTACCTGTCTCAGCATAAACAGGGCAAACAGAATCAGAAACAGAATTCCTCCTTTAAAAATAACATCGGTCTGCATCCAGCCGTGGAATTTGGCAAATACAAAAACGTAGCACAATACCATCATTGAAAGGCTGAACAGTATAAATCCTGTCCAGTCGAACTGATAGAAGGGTACCTTTTTCATCGCACGGCTGTTGTGCATAAATATTACACTGAGCGTGGCACACACAAGCATATAGATGTTCATTACTGTGTAAACCGACTCCCAGCTGTATATGTACGACAGATACGAGGAGTAGTAGCTTGATACCTGCGCCAGGATGATAACAGCAGGATAGAATACCGGGTAGTACTCAAGACGGTTCATGCTTGGTGAAAGCATATAGAAAATGGGCAGAATAAACTCAAGTAATCCCATCATCTTTAATGCTCCCATAAAGAATGAGCAGACTACAATAAGCGGGGCACTCTCGGTGGATGCACACACCCAGCCGAGGAGCGGCAGCAGTGTCAAACTGCCTATCACCACCTCTTTGGTTCTGAAGTACTGTTTGGTTCTGAGCAGTAGCGGCATCACAGCCGTCATCCCGATGAATGAAGCATAGTTGGCCATCACAAAATACTCTGACATGGTGCCTGTGTGGCTCACCATGTCGGAAATATTACCTGTGTAAACACCAAATATTGTCAGGAATGGCACAACACAGATAAGAATCATCAGTAGCTGAACGATTTTCGGTACCCAGTCGTGATATAATCCTTGTTTATACATTGTTTTTTACTTGATGTTCACTATTACGTTCATGCCGGCTCTCAGCAGTTCGATATCCTCCTCTTTGTTTGAGTCGGTAAGTTCAATACGTACAGGGAAACGCTGCTGAACCTTCACAAAGTTTCCTGTTGAGTTATCTACAGGAATTGATGAGAATTTTGAGCCTGAAGCACCTGCTATTGCGCTTATTTCGCCTTCGTACTCCTTGCCGTTTAACGCATCAACTTCGATGGTCACTTTTTCTCCTAATTTTACGTGTTCCATCTGCTTTTCGCGGAAATTGGCAACCACCCATTTCTCGCCATCCTTTACTACTGACAGCAGCAACTGGCCCGGCTGAATCAACTGACCCTCCTGAATGGTACGGCGACCGGCAGTACAGTCGAATGGAGCTGTAACGGTGCAGTACGAAAGGTTGAGAC
Source organism: Marinilabiliaceae bacterium (assembly GCA_039811485.1). Classification (GTDB taxonomy): domain Bacteria; phylum Bacteroidota; class Bacteroidia; order Bacteroidales; family Marinilabiliaceae; genus JAGPIS01. Next base: position 1,342 of record JBDHYT010000085.1, read on the forward strand.
GTGCCATTTTAAGTGCAGCCTCTGCTCTTTTAATCTCAGCATCGTTAAGGGCAAGTCGTCCGGTTGTCTCTTCTATCTGAAGGTTAATGCTGTTGCGCTGTGCTTTAAGGGCATTGTACTGTGCAGTGGCAGCATCAAGCTCGGTCTGCATCTGGTCGAACTGAGCCTGAGTGGCAGCACCTTCGGCCAGAAGGCTTGCATAGCGCTTATGGTTCTGAGTTATGTTGTTAAGTTTAGCTTTAGCCGCTTCCATATTTGCCTCAGTGATATTGATACTGTTGCGTATGGTCTTGATTGCAGCAAGTGTTACCTCACGGGCAGCTGTGGCATTCATAAAGGCTGCTTCTGCCTGGGCAACCTGGATTGATATTTCACTGTCGTCAAGCCATACCAGCGTGTCGCCCTTTGATACTTTCTGATGCTCGGTGAAACCCACTTTTTTGATGTAGCCCTGCACCTTACTGTTTATCGGGCTGATAAACTCCTCAACATTGGCATCATCAGTATATCCGCCGTTGCCGAGATTGAAATATGAACGGATGGCCCAAATAGTAAGGCCTGTAAGTAGTATCAGTAGGAATGTGTTGGCTGTAATTACTCTTGCTTTGTTTACGCCTGGTTTATTTCCGGATTTCATAATAGTCACTTTTTATAGTTGTCCTGTTGAATTAAGAAGTTTAAAATATGAGAATATCACACCTATTGTTGCATTGGCGTGCTGAAGCTCGGCATCGAGTTTGGCATTGGTTGCATCAAGCATATCAACAAGCATTGCCAGCTGGTTCATATATTTCTTTTCGGTTATATTGTAGTTTTCATTTGCCAGGTCGATATTTACACCTGCTGTCTCCAGCTGTTTTTTCGACTCTTCAAATTTCAGGTATGCCGATGTTACAGCAACTTTTGTGTTTTGCTCCTGAAGCTCAACGTTGCGATGTGCCTGGTCTACCTGTATCCTGCCATGTCGAATGTTTGCTGACGATTTATAGAGTGACGAGAGATTGAACGATATTGAACCACCTGCCTGCCATCCGTTGGTGTACATATCCAGGGCTGGGGTAGAGCTGGTTATGGGGCGTTGCAGACTATTGGCAGCAAAAAGACTTATGGTTGGCATACGGTCCGATTTGGCAATCTTCAGTGATTTCTCGGCAATCTCAATACCTTTTTTTGCTTTAAGAATATCTGTCTGATTGCTGTAGGCAATGTTGAGGTAGTTGTCGATATTATCCGACTGTGGTATTGAAGCCAGAAGTGCATCATCGGGTATAACAACCGTCTCTTCGGGTAGTCCGCACGCAATAACAAGTTGTGTGTTCAGAATGTCGAGGGTGTTGTTTACCTGCAACAGTGACTGCTCCAGGTTTAAAATCAGAAGTTTGGTTCTGATAACGTCGTTGTTGGTTACAAGTCCCTGTTCGTGCATCTTCTCGATATTGTGAAGACGGATTGCCGACAGCTCGATGTTTTTCTCAAAAATGGTTTTCTGATGCTGCCAGCGAAGCAGTTCAAGGTAGTAACCTGAAACAAGCAGTTTTATGCCCTGCTGGTTTTTCTGCAGGTCAAGTTCAGCAATCTGCTTTTGAAGCGATGCTATCTCAATGCTGTTGCTTATTGCACCTCCGCGGTAAATCACCTGATTTGCCTGCACTATAAGGCTGTTGCCAAAGTGAGGCATCTCAACAGTGGTACGGTTCGACAGGTCTTTGTCGTAGATTGATGCGTCACCAAGGTAAAATGCGCTTAGTGACAGATTAATATTGGGCAGCTGTGTCTGTTTGGTCGATTTCTCCTTTTCGGCAGCAGCTTCAATGGCACCTCCCGATAGTTTAAGTGCCTGGTTGTTGGTCATTGCCTGCTGTATAACCTCTTCGAGAGTCATCTTAGTCTCATGCTGACTAAAAGCTGAAACAGGAAGAGATAATAAACCTGCAATGGTTAAAGCTTTTAATGTTATTCCTTTGCGTTTCATTTTTTCAATCTGTTTTAAGCCGGATAATGTGTCAGGGTAACCGGCTTTTTATTCAGGTTGCAAAAATGGCCCTAAAAGGGCGGTATTAAAATGTAGTGCAGTCGGATAATGATGTCTGAACTACGGATTAACTTTTTTTAAGCCCTTATGATTCAAAGAAAAAATGTTCGAACTGCCGTGGCTTCCTCCTGTAAAACGGCACAAAACTTAATGTGCTCTGGGTTGTATTAAATATTCGATAAATTCAGTAACTTTATTATTCATTTATTCGTTTAGCTTTAAATCTTGTCAATAGTAATAACAGATATAAAAATTTCAAAATGAGAAATTTCACCTTTGTAAATCCGACAAAAATACATTTCGGAAGGGATATAATATACAAATCACTTAATCGTGAAATTCCAAAGGATAAGAAAATACTGATAACTTTTGGAGGCGGAAGTGTTAAAACTAACGGTGTGTATGATCAGGTGACTGAGGCACTTAAAGATTATAATACGTTAGAATTCTGGGGCATTGAACCCAATCCTTCCTATGAGACACTCATCAAAGCCGTTGAGATAGTCAAAAAGGAGCAGGTTGATTTTATATTGGCTGTTGGTGGAGGTTCGGTGCTGGATGGTTCAAAGTTCATTGCGGCTGCTTCGTGCTACGATGGCGACCCCTGGGATATAATTATGCGGCCGGCACTCATTAAAAGTGCTTTGCCGCTTGGAACCGTTATCACACTGCCGGCAACCGGATCGGAGATGAATAATGGTGGTGTAATATCGCGTAAGTCAACCCACGAAAAGTTTGCTTTTGGCTCCGAATTTACATTTCCACAATTTTCGGTTTTGGATCCTCAGGTTACCTACTCACTGCCCAAAAAGCAGATTGCTTGTGGCATTGTTGATACTTTTGCCCATATCCTGGAACAATACCTGACTGTCACAGGCGAGAGTATGCTAATGGATCGCTGGTCGGAAGGTGTGTTGCAGACTCTTATAGAGATTGGGCCTAAAGCTATTGAGAATCAGAATGATTATGATACGATGGCTAATTTTATGCTCTGCGCCACCATGGGACTCAATGGTTTTACGGCAATGGGCGTCACAGTTGATTGGGCAACGCACATGATTGGTCACGAACTTACTGCACTTCACGGACTTACCCATGGAGTAACACTTGCAATCATCTATCCTGCACTAATGAAAGTTATGCGCAACGAAAAAGAGGACAAGCTGCTCCAGTATGGCGAAAGGGTATGGGGCATCAATTCTGGTAGTGTGCAGCAGCGTATCGATACGACTATTGCAAAGACTGAAGAGTTTTTCAGGTCTTTGGGTATTGCCACCACCTTGAAGGAGCATGGCGTTGGTACTGAATCATTTCAGACTATCCACGACCGTTTTGTTGAGCGGCGGATGAAGCTGGGCGAAGGTGGCATTGTTACCCCGGAAAAGGTGCTCGAGATTCTTAATCTTTGTAAATGATTAATTGATGATGTGATGAAGATATTTTTCAAAATACATTATAATACCCGTTGGGGCGAATCTCTGCGGATTCACTACAAAACTCATAAAGATGGCGAGTGTTTATCTGCTGCGTTAAACCCTTCGTCCAATGGTTTTTGGCTTTTTGAGCTGGAAACCGACACTGATGAGATATACTACCGTTACGAATTTTTAGATTCTGAAGGCAATCGTGAGATTGAAAAGGAGTTCAGGCATTTTAGGCAAACAGGTGAGATTCACACCACCGACACATGGCGCTCACCCCATACGCCTGCCAACGCTCTCTATTCCATGGCTTTCACTCAGGCTGTTTTCCGAAACGGTAACGCACCGGTTGTCGATGACGAACTTGATGGTTTGGTTATCAGGTTGAGAGAGATCAGGTTGACTGCGGATGAAGCATTTTGCCTTGTCAGCCAGCAGCATGGTAACTGGGATACAAAGGCACCATACATAATGACACCCAAAGGAAACTATACCTGGGAGTGTAAACTTACAAAACCATTTGATAGAGAGCTTTTTACTTTCAAATTCGGGCTATGGGATTTAAAGAAGAGCGTTTTTAAAGGTTTTGAGGACGGACGAAATCACCAGATTGAAATAGTGCCTTCCAAAGGAGTTATTGTGTGCAATATCGATGGATTCCGATACAGCCATTTCTGGCGCGGCACAGGTGTGGCTGTTCCGGTGTTTTCGTTGCGCTCGTCGCAAAGTGTGGGCTGTGGCGAGTTCTCCGACCTGATTCCTTTGGCAGAATGGTGCCACACTGCAGGAATTAAAATGATACAGTTATTGCCTATCAACGACACAATAGCCACCAATACCTGGATTGACACCTATCCCTATAATGCTGTTTCGGTAATGGCTTTTCACCCAATGTTCATCAATGTAGGCAAGGTTTATAAATATTACGGAGAGACGGTTGATACTGAATTACTTGATATAGTTCAGGAATTAAATAGTGCAGAACAGGTCGATTACGAGCAGACCATCAAATGGAAGATGGAGTCGGTAAAAACTTTGTTTAACAGATTGATTGAAAGGATAATTGCCGATTCGGAATTTCAAACATACTATGCTGAAAATAGTTGGTGGGTAGCCGATTATGCAGCATTTTCGGTCCTTAGGGATAAATACTCTACACCCGACTTCCGTAAATGGAGCGAACTTGCTGTTTACGACAAAAGCAGGGTGCTTGACATGTTGCAAAAGGGAAATCACAACTACCAGGATACCTGGTTTTATGTTTTTCTTCAGTATCATCTTCAAATGCAACTCGAAGAGGCCATAAATTATGCCCACTCACGATCTATTGCTTTCAAAGGAGATCTTCCCATTGGAATAAATCCCTGTTCTGTAGAGGCATGGGTGGAACCGTCACAGTTTAACTTCGGATTGCAGGCCGGTGCTCCGCCCGACTTCTTCAGTGCAAGTGGCCAGAATTGGGGATTCCCAACCTACAATTGGGATGAGATGAAGAAGGATGGATATGCATGGTGGCAGAAAAGGCTTGGCAGGATGCAGCAGTTTTTTGATGCTTTCAGAATCGATCATATTCTTGGTTTCTTCAGAATCTGGTCTATCCCAAAACCTTTTAAGGATGGTATAATGGGACATTTTGAACCTGCTCTGCCTTTGTGTGACGATGAGTTGCGTAATTTCGGATTCTTTTCCGATCCAGAATACTTCTCGTTGCCGGTTTGCGACCGGTATTATATCGACAATCTGTTTAAAAGATATGCCCAATTGATTGACGATGAATTGTTTACTCCTACGGCCTATGGGCATAGACGAATGAAGAGGGAGTTCTTCAATCCTTTGGTTGCCAATGCCTGGGTGGACAAGAATATTGCTGAAGCGGATAAACCTACTGTAATCAGCGGCATAGAACTGGTGATGCGTGAGATATTATTTATCTCTGCCGGTAATGGTTGCTGGCATCCGCGCATTATGCTAACCGATAGCCGGCTCTTTAACCAGCTGTCTTTCAGTGAAAAGCAATCATTAAGGTCGATACACGACCACTATTTCTATCACAGGCACAATGAGTTTTGGAAGCATTCGGCCATTGAACGGTTAGAGGGAACACTGAAACATTGCGACATGCTTGTTTGTGGCGAGGATCTTGGTATGATTCCGGCATCGGTTCCTGATGTGATGCAGCGGCTTCAAATATTGTCGCTCGAGATTCAGCGTATGCCCAAGGAGTTTACACAAAGATATGGCGACACCTGGAGCTACCCTTATATGTCGGTATGTACACCATCTACCCACGATATTTCGAGCCTACGGGGCTGGTGGAAAGAGAATCGTGGCGAGACTGAGTTTTATTACTATAATGTGATGCACAGGCATGGTGCTGTACCTGAGGAACTTACTGCAGAGCTTGCAACATCTATTGTAGAGATGCATCTGCAATCGCCATCGATGTGGAGTATTATTCCATTGCAGGATATAGCAGCCATGGATGAGAATATTCCGAAACTTAAGGCCGAACTTGAGCGGATAAATGAACCCGCTAATCCAAAGCATTATTGGCGCTACAGAATTCCTTTCAATATCGACGATTGTGAAACGATTTCTGAGATGGGAAGAATCATTAATAAGTTGATAGTAAGGAGTGGACGGTGATTGATGATTTTGAATACGACACACTTCACCATTTTATCGCTTTTATAGGTGATGATGTGAAACATTTTTTTAATTTTATCGTTTTAAGTTACACATAAAAAAGTTGATATGTTAATTGAATGGACTCAGGATCTAAGTGTAAATAATGCGACCTTAGATCAGCAACATCAGAAGTGGATTCAGCTTCTTGACGATTTTTATACAGGCATTAAAGAAGGTAAGTCACGAGAAGTGCTTGAACAACTGATTCTTGGCATGCTTGATTATACCAAGTATCACTTTGCACAAGAGGAGAAGTATATGGAAAGTATTGGCTATCCGCATCTTGAAGCACACAAAAAACTTCATGCCGATTATATTGCCAAAATTGAGGAGTATCATCAGCGAATTGTTGATGGAAAACTAATTATTTCCCTTGAAGTTACCAGCTACCTTAAGACATGGCTGTTGAATCATATTAAGGGTGAAGATCAGCGATACGCTGCCCATAAACATTAATTTGTCATGCCCGGAGATGCAGTTTTGTGTCTCCGGGCTTGTTTTACTCCTTTATTTCTCCTGTATGTTACCATCTTTTGTTAAGAGTGAACTTCTTGAAACTTACAGTGATATATCACACTTTTTTACAACGCGTCATGGTGGCGTTAGTACCGGATGTGCTGCATCGCTCAATATGGGCTTTACCGATAATGATGTTGAGTCGCATGTTGCCTCAAACCGCTCACTCGCTCTTTCGAAAAATGGAATGGATAACTATTCGTTGGTCAATCTTAAGCAAATCCATAGCGATAAAATATTCATCATCAACGAGAAAGTGGTGGTTGGTAAAGGTTCAGCCACCTATGTTGCCGGCGAAGGTGATGCTCTTATCACTAATGTGTCGCAGCAACCAATTATGGTTTTAACGGCCGATTGTGTTCCTCTTCTTTTGTTCGATACCGGAAGACGTGTTGTTGCTGCTGTTCATGCCGGATGGAGAGGTACTGTTGCCCGGATTACTGCGAAAACGGTAAAAAAGATGATTGATGTTTATGGTACATCACCCGGCGATATTGTGGCAGCCATTGGGCCGTCAATCGGTGTCTGCTGCTATGAAGTTGGTAATGAGGTCGAAGATAAAGCCAATCAGAATCTTGATAATGCCAATGAGCTCTTTGTCAGGGATAACGGGAGGTTGTATTTTGATTTATGGGAAGCTAACGTGTTGCAACTCATCTCGATGGGTGTGCCGAAATCAAATATCGATAATCTAAAAATTTGTTCAAAATGTAACCATAAAGAGTTTTTTTCGTCGCGTGCCGACAATGGAAATACCGGACGGATGGGCTCGGTTATAATGTTGAAATGAGTATCAGCCA
>JBDHYT010000086.1:0-8686 GCA_039811485.1 Marinilabiliaceae bacterium
CATCAATCCATCGTTGGCGGTGGTGGCGGTTGCTTTGTCGGCCTTGGCGTTCCAGTTTGCTTTTTCCGCATCGGTCACGAAGCGGTTGTTTGCATCCTGTGTGATGATGGTTGCCGGGTGCGTGTCCGGGTGCGTGTAGTTGTTGCCTGTAACCTGCAAGTTGTCAAGCCTTAATTTATCCTCCTTGCTCATCAATCCATCGTTGGCGGTGGTGGCGGTTGTTTTATCGGCTTTTGCGTTCCAGTTTGCTTTTTCTGCATCTGTCACAAAGCGGTTGTTTGCATCCTGTGTTATTACGGTTGCCGGGTGTGTTGCCGGGTGTGTGTATTTGGTTGCACCTGCCTGAATGCCGTCAAGTTTCGACTTGTCGGCCTTGGCCATCAATCCATCGTTGGCGGTGGTGGCGGTTGCTTTGTCGGCCTTGGCGTTCCAGTTGGTTTTTTCCGCATCGGTCACAAAGCGGTTGTTTGCATCCTGTGTTATTACGGTTGCCGGGTGCGTTGCCGGGTGGGTGTAGTTGTGCAGCTCTGCCAGTTTGTTTTTTTCTTCCTGTGTAAAACTACGCTCACTTAAACCCATTCCGGCTATTTTATCAACCTTTTTCACCAGCTCGTTAATCATTGTTTGGCCAAAATCTTTATCGTTATTGAGGGCTGCCGCTATCTCGGCCAGTGTGTCCAATACCTCGGGCGAACCGTTAACAAGTTTGGCTATTTCTGCGGTTAGGTCGGCTCTTGTTGCATAGTCTTCAATATTGAATACCTGCCATTCGTGCATTTTATTGGTGTTCAGGAAGCGGTAAAACTTGCCTGTCGATTCAAGATAGCAGATATAGCCGGGATAAGCATTTTGCAATGCTTCGGCCATGTCCCGGCAGATAAATTTCTTATCCACCGGGGTTTTGGTTGCCGTTTTGAGTGGCAAAATAATTTCTGTGTGCATAGTCAGGTTCTTTTAAGTAGTTCAATTTGCAGTTTCAAATCCTCATTTTCACGCCTTAGAAGATTAATTTCATCCATTGCGTTGATGTATTTTTCATTCAGCTTGATGATTTTTTCTGTTAAATCCTCAATCCGTGCAGTCAGCTTTGTTTCAAGGTCATTTTGTTTCTCCCTCCGGTGGTACAGATGGGTAACAAACCAAGTAAATGTTGATGAAATAAGGGGAACAAGTATTTCAAGGTTCTTTTCAAACATTATTTATCCTCCTCTTCAATCTCTACAAGGCATTTGTCGAACACGCTATAAATCTTGTCGGTTGCCGTGTATCGGTTTTTTTCGCACTCTGCCAGTCCTCCCTTATTAACCTGTATAACCGTTCCTGCATCATATTCGGGCATATTTCCGCCACGTGTAACCTTGCCTGTCGTGCTTTGGAAGATGGCTATAATGATTGTTGCCGGGTTGTCCTTTTGCAATCGGTCAAAGTCGGTTTGCTCCATGCCTTTAAGTTTCGTCCAGCTATCAATAGCAACCACATCATACATTTTACAAAGTTGGTTTAGTTCGTCATAGGTTAATGAAGTGTCGGTAACGTCAATATTATTCAGGTTGGCGGGTGAAATGTATTCTTCGGCATACCGTGTCATTACAGAGCTGCCGGGGTGCATTTCGAGCGATAAAAAAGCCGTTTTCAGTTGTTCGGCTGCAAAAGCATTGATTAACTGGAACAGCAAACGGCTTTTTCCTGCGCCCTTTTCGCCACGCAAAACAATGGAGTAGTGCAAACGGTCATATTCGCCCAAAAAGTCGCCCAAATCACCGCTTAACTTGTAGGTTTCGTTTTTTTTTTGACTGCCTAACTTTGATAATCCAAAATCTTTAAGGGGTGTTTTGGGTTCTGTTGTTCCGTTAATAGATTTGCTATTTTCAAAGTTTTGAATTATATTTGTGCATCTCTTTATTTGTTGCGTAGCCTTGGCGTAATTAGAACGCCATCTAACCAACAGATTAAGAGATTTTTTCTTTTCAACCCATTGCAACAATCCGTCTTTTTCAATCCAATTCAACACGTCTGTTATGGTATCTTTGGGATAAATACTTCTTACATCGTTGATTTTAACTTCTCCTTTATTCCATTTAGTAAGAGTTTTGTTAATTTCAATAGCTGCCACAAAATTATGGTTGTTTGCTTCCAGTTCTGTAAGCACCACTATTGAGCCGTCTTTTGTTTTACTTTTAAATACCATTATGGGATTATTCAGGCATAAGGGCAGATTTTTTAAAGCTGACAACTCAAATACATGATTACTTTGTTTCGACTTTCGGAAAAGCCTTTGCGCTTGCATTTCGATAGGTAGCAATGGCAAGCCTATTTCACTTAAAACATCGCTCATATCGCCCAAATAAAACACATGGTTTTGCTTTAATTCACCATTCATCAATTGTTCAAGCTCGTTGTTAAATTGGGTGTTTATGTCATCAATGCCGGATAACGAAACTTTGTAGTCCTTTTTATCAGTGCCAAATAGTACCGGTTGTTCGGGTTCTGTTGTTCCGTTAATCCCGGTACCAGAATAATCATGTATTTTGGAGTTTTCGGTTAAAAGAATATGTTTTGAAAAAATGGTTGAATGATTAATTGGCATCAATAAGCCAATAACGCCAGTTGTCGAATCTTTAAAAGTAACTATACGAGTACTGTCCGTATGACCGTATTTTGCACTCTTACAACCTGCCATAATCATTGCTTTGAGCAGCTTAGTTAATCTCTCTGCATCAAAAGAGATGACAGCAAAGGGTGTTCCTATGGTCAATAACAGTGGTCGTGTATCTGTCAGTTTTTTTAATTCTGCTACTCCTGCCGCTTCATTGAGTAATGCCTGTAAGTCAATTTCCTTTTCATAATCAGACCGGCTTGAAATAACGGCTGTATAGTTTGGAAAAACTCCTTCAATAGGCTGTTTATATTTGTTTAGTGTCCTGCTTTTGCCCTCGATAGGGTGCGGGATTTTTATCAATATATGAGAATCGGTTGCAACCATACAACCATTTTCGGCATCCATATAGACACCCATTTGCACCGGGCGAAGTTCGTCTTTGCCTGCAACCGATAACGCCACATTAAACATATCTTTTGCCTTGCCTACTTTTGTGGGTAAGGGTTTTATGTTGATATTTCCTGTTACATCGCCAAAGTACAACTTATGTTTTTTCGGGTAATTCATGGGAACTCCGGTAACTGCCATCATCATCCTTGGGGCTATTTCGCCCATCTCTTTTTTTAAAACCAAATAATCACCGGTATTAACCCATTCTTTATCGAATTTAGAAAGATTATGAGTGTCTTCAGCATAATAAAATTGACTTTTAACAACAGTATCATTACTTTTACCTTGCTGTTTCCCTACAAATGGGGATTTGCCCGGTTCACTTGGGGGAGTGACCGGGCTGTTTTTTTTACCCTTTTCCTTTGCTTTTTCGGCCTTTTTTGTGCGCTTTGTCGGCTTGTCGGGGGTTGGTTCGGGCTTCTCCTCTTCGTCAAGTCGTTTTTTCATTGATTTTGGCATCAGCTTTTCAAAGTTGATGTTTTTCATCAGGTATTCGGCAGCATCACACGCATAAGCATACGATTCTATCAGAGCAGTGTCAACATCACCATTTTTGGCCTCTTTGGTATCGGTTAACCAGCCTTTAAGGTAGGTTATGGAGTTTTGACGGTTATATTCAAGTCCAAGTTCGGAGCATACAATCATTGCACCCATTTCAGCAACCAATTCTTCATTGGCATATTCCAGTTTTGTAGTTTCGCCCTTAGTTTTGCCACGTCCGCAACGGTTTGGATTCATTGTAGAGTGTATAATCTCATGAAAGAGTGTGCTGTAATATTGGTTTATTCCCTTGAAGTTTTTGATAGGCACAAGGTGGATGCTGTCGCCATCCCAGCTACTTAGCTTGTGTGTGTAATATGCTTTGTCTGTTTGGTCGTAATGCAGTTTAGGAATGCGCCCCAATGCTTTAAGTATATTGATAAAATTCTCTACATACTCGTTGAGTTCAAACTCTTTAAACTCTTCAATTTTATACTTTGGTTTTTTAATGCCCTCCACAAAGTCAACATTAATCACATTATGAAACCGGGGTAGCATAAACTTTATTTTTCCCCCTTGTTCTTCACGGATAGGAATAAAACTAATAACTGACGTTACTTTTTTGCCATCGGTTATTTTCCCTCCATTTTTCCGCACATGGGCCAGGGTTGCAAAAAATGGCGATTCACCGCTGTTTGCTTTTAAACTGATGATGTTGCTTTGGTTGGTATAATCCCGGCCGTTGATGTTGCGGAAACCGCCTATAATGCTGTTTTTTGAATCAACTGTAATGGCAACATTCCAAGGTTTCTCCCACTTGCTGAATAGGAATGTTTTAATGTCGTTAAGCAGGTCTATTTTAAATTTCTCCTTATCGTCTTTCCAACCGTCCAAGCCGTCGAGGCCGTTGGTGTCAAGTTTACCGGAAACGTAAAGGTGATAAAGAGCCGAGCCGAGCGAATCTATTTTGATTTGTTCAGCTTTTGTTTTGTTCTTTTTCTTACCCTCCAAGGATAGAAAAAAATCATCAATCATTTTAAACATAAATAGTTATCTCCTATTTGGATTAGTTAATTTAAAATCCTAAATTTGTAACACCGTTACGATATACAGAGTAGTCGTGTAATACTGTTAGCGTCGATGTTTTTAACAGTTTCGGTAAATAAGAATTGTTATCCGTATTGCGCTGGCGGTGGTGTCCTCCTTTAATGCACCTCCCGTTGGTAATCGGGTGTAGGTGGAGGAAACTGCACGATTAGGGCGTGTGCCTAATCCATAACAATTCTTTTTTATTCAAGTAACCATCTATTAATTTCTCCTTATTTCCAAAAGCTTATATACCACAAAACCCACAAGCATAATCAGCTGCCAAATGACAATCCAAAGAGCCGTTTTATATATCTGCGGTATGTAGGGTTGTTTCACTGTTTTTATCTCCGTTTTAATCCTGTACTGTGTTTCGGCGGTACTTTTGTTTTGCAGTGTAAAAGCAATTTTACCGGGCTTGTTGAATAGCAGAAGTTTTAGAGTGTTGTTGTTTATCCATGCTTTTGCAATGGAGAATTTGTTTTCAGCCGTTACAGGTGCGATATTTGGCACGGAAACAGGCATTTTTTCGGTTATTATTACCGTGTCGGGTGCAATACTCACAAAAACGGTTGTGTCCTTAAAAACAATCTCCTTTTGCACATAAATACTGTCCTTGCTTTGCAGCGTAGCAGGATTAAGGCGGTTGCACCTCGATTGAGAGATGCAACCGGTAAAGAGCAGAATCGGTAGTAGAATTAAAGTTAGTTTCATAATGGCAGTTAAAAATAATACAGGCAGAACAGGAACACGGCCACGGCAATAATCAGCACCATGTAAGGCGGTCTATTAGAGATACCCAAGTGGGTGCGCATTTGTGCCAGCCGGTTATTCCACCCTTTTTGAAATTTCTCTTGTGTCGGGTTTATCTTAACAAGTCTTTCAAAATGATTCTGACGTATGGCAATTATCATTTTTTGCACCGCCTTTTGATTGGCTGCATTAACCAGCTTCAATGATTCGGCATTAACCACAGAGTTAACAGGGATGTTTTTTGAAAACTTTTTGTTGAACTCCGTAAAAAACTGTACAGACGAAAAACCGCCATTCATGGCAAAGTCGAAAAGAGCCAGCGCAGTTCCGTGGTCGTTGCAGTGCTGAAAACCTCTGTTTGAAAAGAAGTTTTGCCAGTAGAACCGTTTTACCTCTTCCTCGAGTTCGGGAATTACCTTGTTGTGTGCCGGTTTCACCTTGTCAACGGTAACCCAACCGCTCCAGTTTGGCCATTTCCTGCGAGATATGCCACGATATGTTTCGCCGCCATTATCGCCGCTTACATTGGCATAACCGCCCTCGCGATTGAGCGTGAAAGGCAGTATTTTGGATGTAAAAGTGTTATAGTCAATCATAGCATTACTTTTTTATGCCTGTTTAATTAGGTTTCGCATTGCTACAATCCTGTTTTTCCACCCGGCTTCAAATTTTGATGCCCAAGGGTCATTAGCCAGTAGTATTCGCAAATGTTCGGAACGTAAATAAATGATTGTATGACACAACAAATCGGGCTTAATCTCATTGATGGCCGTAATGGTTTTATCGCCCATTACACCGTCAACGGTCAGGTTTTTGTTGTAAAGCCTGTTTATTTCGGTTTGCAGCTTTTTGATGGAGAATCCGCCATGTACTGCAAAATCGAATATTTGCAGAGCCACAACAACATTTTCGCACTTGTGCAGGTTGTAGGCTTCAAAATAATTCTTCCAGTATATGTCGCATATTGCATCCATTAAAGACCTGTCATTAACCATATCACCGTTTTTGAGCGGCTTATGACGTTCAAGGAGTTCCCAGCCTATCCAGTTGGGGTTACTGTTCCGGGCTATGCCTCTGTAAGTTTCGCCGCCGTTGTCGCCTTTGATGTTTGAATATCCGCCCTCGTTTTTGAGCGTAACCGGGAGGATTGATGTTTTAAACTTGTCTTTCGAAATCATAGTAGGGTTGTTTGTGGTTAGTTTATGCCGTTATTCCGGCTGCCTTGTAAAACTTTTCAAGTTCCTTGGCATTAAGCTGTGTACTCATTTTTTGGGCTAAATCTTTGCCGAAACCAGCCTTGTAAGCTGCCGCCACCATTGCAAAGGGTATCTGATTTGCTTTCATCTCTCGCCCAACCTGATAAATTGCTTCTTCATCGTCATTGTACCAAGTGAAAGCTGCATCAATCCTATTTGCATAAGTTTTTGCAAGTGCTTCTTTGGGATTCTTTGTAATATCCACGTTGTTGAATTGTGAAGCCTTATAGTTGTCAAACCATTTTTTACCGAAGTAGAACACGGCAAAAAGCACAGCAACAGCAATGAGAATATTAATGCCTATTTTTAGCGGTTTTTCCATGTCGGGAACAATGCCGTTAAGTGTATCTGTTTCTTCCATACAGTTTCCTTTCTCATGGTAGCCATGATTGAATTGTGGGGTTATAATTAGGTACAAGTTCTACAACATCGTTTCTAACCCATCCGTAACCTACCGGGAGGGCTATCTGATACCAAACACCATCTTTGGCAAACTCTGTTTTCCCTGTCGTTGTTCCTGCCTGTTTGCCGTTTTTAAAGTTTGCCATAACTGCCGAGGTTGTTTTTGGTTCTTTCCTTACGTTAACGCTCGTCCCTTTGGGATATACCGCATAACCCTTAGTACCTGCAATAACCGACTGGTTTGCGTTTTTGGGCGGTGTAGTCAGTGCCGGTTCAACCTTTTGCGGTACAATCGGGGTTGTGGCTGCGGATGGTTGTTTTGCGTTGGTCTGTGGGTTCGTGTCTGTTGGAACGTCCTGTTTCCTGCTTTTGAAGAAGAAAAAGGCTGCTGCTCCTACAATGGCCACACCGGCAAGAATCATTACTTTCTTATTCATGTTACCCTCCAAAGTTGGCGGCTACTTTTTTAATAATCGGGTTGTTGAGCAAGCTCATAAGTTTGTCCTTATAGCTTTTAGCCACTTGGCGGTTGCTTAGTTCAATCAAAAAATATTGATGTTCGCCCAGTTCATCGACAACATTTTGTATGCCCTGCCCTGCCATTTGTGCCATCATTATATCGGTTGCTTCAACCGATATTTCAACTTTAAATTTTGCCATGTTTTACAGTGTTTGAATTAGTGAATCAATTTTTGAAATGTCGCCAAATACCTTTGCAAGAAGCTGATAAACCTTGTCACGGTCGGTTTCATCCAGTTTGTTGTAATATTGTATTATGGCTGCCAGCTTAACGTCTGTTACCGGCTTTACTGCCGGTTGTGCCGGTTGTGGTGTCTGTGCAATGCTGCCAACTCCAACATTACCGCCCATTCCACCCATGAGCATAGGGGCAAAACCCGCCAAACCTTGTGCAATATCACCTACAACACTGTTTTTGTTGCCAGCAAGTTCAAGTTCAACTTTGTGTTTTTCATTCAACACATCTTCATATTTGCGCTTATAATCCCTTGCTTCATCCTTTGCCGTTTCGTACAGGATGCGGTATAAATCGGCGGAGCTGCCACCCGATAAAGGAGCGGATACAGGCATTGCCGGAACTGTGTCGATTCCTGCCAGTCCTCGGCTGTCTGCCTCAACGGTAATGGCATTACCAACCAACCGGATGGGAGAGTTTCCGTTTGCCTTTTTGGGAACAAGCTGAATACTGCCGTAAGCATCAAGATAGGAGCGGAGAAGCTCTGTATTGATGTCGGAGGTAGAAATATGTTTGCGCACACTCTTACCGTCTGCATCAATATCGGCAAATTGGTATGTCTGAATGATGGTTATCGCACTTTCGATTTTCATTTTATCGCCTTTTTAATTTTCTGAAAAATGATTTTTTAACGAGTTTTTGTGGAGCTGCCACTCTTGCAGGAGCAATCATTACCGGTTTGGCCGTTGCCACCGTTGGGCGTACTGCTACCGGCTTAAACCTGTAAGCCGTTGTTTGTGGAGCTGCCACTCTTGCAGGAGCAATCATTGCCGGTTTGGCCGTTGCCACTGTCGGGCGTGCCGCTGTGGTTCTTACCGCAGTAACCCTTGGTGTGGCTTTTCGTACTGCCGTTGTTCTTACCGGTTTGGCCGTTGCCACGGTCGGGCGTGCTGCTGTGGTTCTTAC
>JBDHYT010000087.1:0-8642 GCA_039811485.1 Marinilabiliaceae bacterium
CACATAGTCTCTTTGTACTCTTGCCTTGCAGGCTCTTACTTTTTACTCATGGCATGATTTGTTTTTTTGTCCTCAAGCCGGACGGGCTCTTACTCTTTACTCGGGTAATGATTTGTTTTTTATTTGTCCTCGTGCTCCGCTTCGCTCCGGCCTACAGCTGCAGAGAGTAAGCAGAGAGAGCCGCCGCTGCGCCTGCTCACCTAAGAACTATCACTACACTACGCTGAACGCAATGAACACGATTCGGTAAGAATTGCTTCATGAGAGAGTTATTCAAGAACCCGAATCTCAAACAGCATTGCGTTTTAACCGCTCTATTCCGGGATAGTTCTAAGGCTCGCAGCCGAGGCGGTGAGTAGCAGTGATGCATTAGCTTTGAAGCTAAAAAGCATCTTTTAAAATTTGATTAATCAGTATTTTCTCGATGTCTTATTATGCTGTGATTTATGTAATTTGGGCAATATCAGTAACCACGGCCTTCAGGCCGTGGTTGAGTCCGTAATTGGTTGTGGCTTTAGCCATGACATTCTAAATTGCAGATGTGTGATTTGGTTAAAAATACCTCCAATAGACCTGAAAGGTCAAATCTCCATAACCTTGGGTCATCGACCCAAGGTATTAACATAGACGGGCAGCTGCCTGAAAGGCAGGATATAGCATAAAAGCCATATTTTCTGATTAATATATGTAAAATCCTGTCTTTGATTTCGGCGATTTTCAATTATGACAGTAAAGTTCCGGCTGCTCCACCGCACATCACGCCATGGGGCAATTTCAGTAACCACGGTGCTCTATTTGACGGTGAGTGGCTGCACAAAACGAATATGTAATTGAGCATTGCACATAGTCTCTTTGTACTCTTGCCTTGCAGGCTCTTACTTTTTACTCATGGCATGATTTGTTTTTTTGTCCTCAAGTCGGACGGGCTCTTACTTTTTACTTGTGACATGATATGTTTTATTTGTCCTTAAGCCGGACGGGCTCTTACTCTCTGCCTACAGCTGCAGAGAGTAAGCAGAGAGAGCCGCCGCTGCGCCTGCTCACCTAAGAACTATCACTACACTCCGCTGAACGCAATGAACTCGATTCGGTAAGAATTGCTTCATGAGAGAGTTATTCAAGAGCCCGAATCTCAAACAGCATTGCGTTTTAACCGCTCCATTCCGGGATAGTTCTAAGGCTCGCAGCCGAGGCGGTGAGTAGCAGTGATGCATTAGCTTTGAAGCTAAAAAGCATCTTTTAATCTGATTAATCAGTATTTTCACGATGTCTTATTATGCTGTGATTTATTTAATTTGGGCAATATTAGTAACCACGGCCTTCAGGCCGTGGTTGATTCCGTAATTGATAGTGGCTTTAGCCATGACATTCTAAATTGCAGATGTGTGATTTGGTTAAAAATACCTCCAATAGACCTGAAAGGTCATATCTCCATAACCTTGGGTCATCGACCCAAGGTATTAACATAGACGAGCAGCTGCCTGTGAGGCAGGATTTCTTGAATAATAAAACCATTAAAAATGAGATTCATCACCACGTTGACAATGACAGATTTGCGAATGTAGCTCATTGCAGGTAATTATGTGTCCAACTCTTTTTCACCAATTTCAGTTTGAGATTCTTCGCTTTGCTCAGAATGACGATGTGTTATGGTGATGCAGGGAGGGGGTTGTTTGGCGGCATATTTTGTGATTTTTGCTTTGTAACTTGACGATATTGAATATCAGTGATAATATGTTGCATTACTATCATTCAGAACTTTTTCTATGTTCCAGCCCCATTATTATCCTGTTCTTTGTCTGTTGATGTTTGTTTACAATTTGATGCAAAAGTTGTAACTTGCGATGATTTTTCTGAATTTAGGTTAATTATTAATATCAATAGGGAAATAATGAAAAAGTTTTTCTTAACTGCACTGCTAACCACTGCTTTAGTGGCTGGGTACAGTCAATCCAAGCCGTATTGGCAGGATGAGTTTGTGGTGGAGGTTAACAAGGAGTATCCTCGTACTGCCTTTATGAGCTACGGTGATGAGAAATCGGCCGTGGGCAACAAGTTTGAGAACAGTGCCTACTATCGCCTGCTCAACGGGACATGGAAGTTCTACTATGTGGATGGCTATATGCAGCTTCCTGCCAATATTACCTCTCCGTCTGCCGATATATCGAAATGGAACGATATTAAAGTCCCCGGTAACTGGGAGATTCAGGGATTTGGAACTCCTATTTACACTAATCATGGTTATGAATTTAAGCCGCGCAATCCACAGCCTCCATTGTTGCCCGAGATGAATCCCGTGGGTGTCTATCGTCGCGATATTGAGATACCTGCCGGTTGGATGGAGCGCGATATATATCTGAATATTGGTGGTGCAAAATCCGGCGTCTATGTCTATATCAACGGCAAAGAGGTTGGTTATAGCGAGGACTCAAAAAATCCGGCCGAGTTCAGAATCAATAAGTATGTAAATGGGGGTAAAAATACCCTTGTGTTTAAGATATTCCGTTGGAGCACAGGTTCTTATCTTGAGTGTCAGGACTTTTTCCGTATCTCGGGTATTGAGCGTGATGTTTACCTTTGGTCGCAGCCCAAGACCTCGGTTAATGATTTCAGGGTTGTCTCAACACTCGACGAGAGTTACAAAACCGGAGTTTTTGGTCTTGAGGTGGAAGTGAAAAACAGCGATGTGAAAGCAGCTAACATTGATGTTGCCTATAAACTTGTGGATGCAGTAGGAAAGATTGCGACTCAGGGTAGTGAAAATGTAACCGTTGAGGCCAATGCAACTCCCAAACGCCGTACTACAGGTGAGAATAAAGATGCCGAGACAATGGCTGTTGCCAAATTTAGTGCTCAGCTGCCCAATGTTTCTACTTGGACATCGGAACATCCCAATCTTTACAAACTCTATATCACTGTTACACAAAATGGTAAAGTTACCGAGGTTGTACCATTCAATGTAGGTTTCAGAAAAATCGAAATCAAGGCGATTGATCAGAAATCGGAAAATGGCAATAACTATATTGTGTTCATGGTCAATGGTCAGCCAATTAAACTTAAAGGAGTTAACATTCACGAGACCAATCCTAAAACCGGTCACTATGTACCCGAAGAGCTTATCCGTAAGGACTTTGAGTTGATGAAGCTCAATAATATCAATACAGTAAGATTAAGTCATTACCCACAGTCAAGGCGTTTCTATGAGTTGTGCGATGAGTACGGTCTTTATGTTTACGACGAGGCAAATGTTGAGTCGCATGGCATGTATTACAGTTTGGATAAAGGTAAGTCGCTTGGTAACAACATAGATTGGTACAATAGCCATATCGACAGGACAATCAATATGTTTGAGCGTAATAAAAACTATCCGAGTGTAACCATCTGGTCGCTTGGTAATGAGGCTGGTAATGGTTACAACTTCTATCAGACTTATCTTTGGACAAAAAATGCCGACAAAAACCTGATGAACCGTCCGGTCTGTTATGAGCGTGCATTGTGGGAGTGGAATACCGATATGTATGTTCCCCAGTATCCATCGGCAGAGTGGCTTGGAAATATTGGCCGCAAAGGGTCGGATCGTCCGGTTGTGCCATCAGAATATTCTCATGCCATGGGTAATTCAAACGGTAACCTTTGGGATCAGTGGAAAGAGATTTATAAATATCCTAACCTTCAGGGCGGATATATCTGGGACTGGGTTGACCAGGGAATGTGGATTGAGAAGGATGGTGGTTACTGGGGGTATGGCGGATCGTTTGGTAAGGATATGCCATCCGACGGTAACTTTGTGTGCAACGGCATTGTCAATCCCGACCGTAATCCGCACCCGGCTATGGCCGAAGTGAAATATGCCTATCAGAATGTAGGCTTTGAGGCTGAGGATGTTGCAAAAGGTAAGATAAAGATTACCAACCGCTTCTATTTCAGCAATCTAAGCGATTATAAGGTTACTTATACCATCAGTAATGTTGGTAAGGTTGTTAAATCGGGAGTTCTCGATCTAAATGTTGCCCCACAGGCATCACAGGTTGTCACTATTCCTGTGGCCGGATTGAAGGCAAATGCCGGTGATGAGTTCTTTGTTAATTTTAAAGTTTACTCAAAGAGAGCCGAATTGCTTGTACCTGCAGGTCATCTCGTGGCTCAGGATCAATTCCGTTTACCACTGGAATATGTTGCTAATCAGTATAAAGCATCTGGTGCTGCACTTAAGACAGCCGAGAATGGCGGAAAATACAGTGTTACATCGCCAAAGGTTAATTTTGTTTTTGATAAAGCATCAGGTTTGGTAACATCATACAAAGTTGACGGGACAGAGTATTTTGCCGATGGGTTTGGTATTCAGCCCAACTTCTGGCGTGCCCCCAATGACAACGACTATGGTAACGGTGCTCCAAAGCGTCTGCAGATATGGAAACAGTCGAGCAAAAATTTCAATGTGGCTGGTGTTGATATGAAACATGACGGCAATAATGTGATTTTAAAAGTCGATTATCTGCTTGCTGCGGGTAATATCTATACCATCAATTATACTGTTTATCCGTCGGGAGTTGTTAATGTCGATGCCTATTTCCAAAGCACCAACCGTGAAGCCGAAAAGACAGAGGTCTCTGAGTCAACCCGTTTGGCAACCTTCTCACCGGAGGTCAAAAAAGCCCGCGAGGAAGCAAATAAACTGAATGTGCCACGTATTGGTGTCCGTTTCAGAATGCCGGTAGCAATGGAGAATGTAACTTATTATGGTCGAGGAGACAAGGAAAACTATATCGACAGAAATGCAGGGTCGTTTGTAGATGTTTACTCTACGACTGCTTCCGATATGTACTTCCCCTATGTTCGTCCGCAGGAGAATGGACATCACACCGATACCCGCTGGATCACTCTGACGGCTTCCAATGGAAAAGGTTTGATGATTAAGGCCGGTAACACTGTTGGTTTTAATGCCCTACGTAACTCAATTGAAGATTTTGATGGTGAAGAGTCGTCGCATGATTATCAGTGGAATAACTTTACACCTGAAGAAATTGCAAATAAGAATTACGAAGCAGCTAAAAATGTGAAGCCAAAACAGACTCACATTAACGACATTAAGCCCCGTAATTTTGTTGAGGTTTGTGTGGATATGAAACAGCAGGGAGTAGCAGGTTACAACAGCTGGGGAGCACGTCCGGAACCCGGATATGTAATCCCTGCCAATCAGGATTACACATGGAGTTTCACTCTTATTCCGATATTATCGGCGAAGGAGAGTTCTAAATATCAGGGAATGAAGTTCTGATGCTTTAAAATAGTCAATAGAGCCGGGGTTGTCTGCAAGGATGATTCCGGCTTTTTTGGTTCAGGGCTAAAGCCCTCAGTTACTGCGGGACCGGTATCCTCCGCCTTGAAAGGCGGGGTTACTGATAGGGTGGTGCGTATGGAAGGTTCTGTATTTTTTTGAGTGGCAAGATGTAGATAATCAAAATATTAGTAACCACGGTCTTCAGACCGTGGGTCGGCTGATTTAGCAGTTCCGGCTTTAGCCATGAATTTTACTGTATTGTATCCGGGCTAAAGCTCTCAGTTACTGGGATTTCGGCATACCCAGCCTTGAAAGGTGGGGTTACTGATAGGGTGGTGCGTATGGAAGGTTTTGTAGTGGTTTTTTGAGTGTATGATGTAGATAATCAAAGTATTAGTAATTACGGTCTTCTGACGGTGGGATGGATGATATAGTTCTTATGGCTTAAGTCATGATAAAATTTTTGATTATCAGGGCTAAAGCCCTCAGTTACAGGGATTCTGGCATTCCCCGCCTTGAAAGGCGGGGTTACTGATAGGTTGGTGCGTATGGAAGGTTTTGTAGTGGTTTTTTGAGTGTATGATGTAGATAATCAAAGTATTAGTAACCACGGTCTTCAGGCTCTGACACACTTGGGGACTATATCTGTTTTACTCTATATGTGATGGCTATTTTGTATCAGATACATATATTGTCCTCAAATAGTACGATTTTATACATCGTCAGTACATTATTATTATCAATTTTATATTCGTAAAACTATATGAATTCCGTTTTTTCAGATAACTAAAAAAATACAGCGATGATTAAATTTACTTTGGGTGTAGTGCTTATTATGGCAACACTTGCATGTGGAGTGAATAAGAAGAGGGTAGATGTGGCAGGTGATTTCGACTTCGCACTTAAGCAAACCCGGCTTATGATTGAGTCTCTACCCGATTCAAACGCTTTCCCGCGTACCACTGCCGCCGATGGTTCGTTCAGGTTTACCCGTAAAAACGATTGGACCGAGGGTTTTTTCCCTGGTACGTTATGGTATTTGTATGAATATACCGGTGCCGATGATATTAAAAAAGCCGCCTATACCTGGACTCACAGCCTCGAGAAACTTCAGTATCTTACCAGTCATCACGATATTGGATTTATAATGTATTGCAGCTATGGCAATGCTTACCGCATCACAGGCGATACTTCATATATTCCTGTTATTGTGCAGGCCGCCCGCTCGCTGGTTACCCGTTTCGACCCTAAAGTGGGTGCAATCCGCAGTTGGAATCAGCGCAAGGCGTGGAGTGGAAATATGTGGTACTACCCTGTTATCATCGATAATATGATGAATCTTGAGCTTCTGTATTTTGCCGCACAACAAACCGGCGATACAATCTTTAGTCATGTGGCTAATACCCATGCAATTAATACAATGAAGCATCAGATCAGACCCGACTACGGTTCTTACCATGTGGTAAACTACAGCACTGAAGATGGCTCGGTTTTAAATCAGCAGACATGCCAGGGGTACTCCGACAACTCAACCTGGGCACGTGGTCAGGCGTGGGGTATTTATGGGTTTACAATGGCTTACCGCGAGACTAAGAAACCTGAGTTCCTTGAGACAGCCAGAAAGATGGCCGATTACTTTATGACTTATCCTACAATGCCCGAAGATGGTGTGCCTCTGTGGGATTTTGATGTGAACCGTGAAGGATATACGCCTGACTGGAAATATAACCCGGCCGACTATCCCGTAATCCCGCGTGATGCCTCGGCAGCAGCAGTTACTGCTTCGGCACTTATTGAGCTTTCGCAATATCTTCCTGATGGGCAGAAGTATTTCGACTTTGCCGAGAAACAGCTTAAATCGCTTTCATCACCTGCATACCGTGCCCAGCTGGGAGAGAATAATAATTTCATTCTTATGCATAGTGTAGGAAGTATTCCTCATGATAATGAGATTGACAAACCACTGGTTTATGCCGATTACTATTTCCTTGAGGCATTACTGAGGTATCAGAAACATCTGTCGGAGAGTGCAAAATGATTGAGGCCTGCACTTGTGTGAGCGGAGAGTGACTCTCTGTCAGGTGGTTTGAAACATAAAAGGTGTTGATTGATATTTAGTTATCGTTCAACACCTTTGTTGTTTTTGACTCTTTTTAGTCATCCTGATTCTCTTTCATCCTGTTTCTGACCTCGGTAGGCGGGTATCCGAAGTGGTCCTTAAAACAGAGACTGAAGTATCGTGCACTGCTGAATCCAAGTTTGTATGCTATATCGGAAATCGGCAAATCTCTCTCTGACTGAAGCAGTTTCATAGCCTTGTCCATTTTATGGTTAAGTATGTATGTATTTGGTGTCAGTCCGGTGGCATCCTTAATTTTTGAATAGAATTTGGAGCGGCTCATATTTAGTTCTTCGGCCAGGACATCAACGTTAAACGCCGGATTGTCTATGTGGCGGGTAATTATTTCGTTGGCTTTTACTAAAAATTCCTGTTCAAATACGCTGGCTGTTGCTGTAGTGGGTGTAGCCAATCCCTGTTGTGCCAGTCGCGCCATTAGTCTCTGGCGGCTTTCAACCATATTGTTGCATTTGAGCAGTAGTGTTGATGCATCAAATGGCTTTGTCATATAGTCGTCGGCACCGCCCATTAATGCTTTGTTTATTTTTCGGGTGTCGTCCTGAACCGTCAGAATTATTATCGGTATATGAGCCAGATCACTGTTGTTTTTTATTCGCTGACACATTTCGGTTCCTTTCATTCTTGGCATCATATCATCGGTGACAATGATGTCGGGAATTTCCCTGCGGGCGGCCTCAAGTCCTTCTTCTCCGTTGGTTGCGGCGATAACATTATACATCGGCTCGAATAATCCCTTTAACATATCAAGCAAATCTTCATTGTCTTCAACAATGAGAATCTTTGGTTTTTTATCTGATGATTCAATCTTATGAGCCTCCGGTTCAGATTGCTGAAAATCAGGAAGAAAAGTGGTTTCAGAATGTAGGATGTCACTTCGTACCTGCTCTGATTTTTTACTGCTGTCGATATGTGAATCGCCCAGTAACAGATCAACTTTAAATGAAGTACCACTGCCGGTTGTGCTTTCCACAGAAATGGTTCCGCCATGAATCTCAATAATTCCTTTTGAAAGCGATAATCCTATTCCTGTACCCATCTGTATATTGTTGCCGGGAGAAACATTTTCTGCCTGATAATACGGATCAAATATCTTATCGATCTCGGATTGTGATATTCCAGTTCCGTTATCTTTTACTGATATGGTTACAGAGCCGGTTTTTAATGTTAGTGCCAGTGTAATTGTCCCTCCTTCAGGGGAATGCTTGAACGCATTTGAAAGTA
>JBDHYT010000088.1:0-8625 GCA_039811485.1 Marinilabiliaceae bacterium
ATGCCCGACAACGCGTTCATACCCGACATTAGCGGAGTGTGTAGCAGACTGGGCACATTTTTTATCAACATATATCCGATTACGGTGGAAATCAGGAATATAACTATCAAAATAAGTGGATTCATAAACTACATTTAATAAAACAACTGCCACACCCCGGAGGAGCGGCAGTCGTGTTTAACAATTTATAATCTTCATTATTTACCCATTGCCTCTAAGGTACCCTCATGAACAATCTTTCCGTCGATTGTTACCAATATGGCTTTTACAATCTCGTCGTTCATATCGAGGCTTACCTTTCCGTCTTTGGTGAGGAATTTCACCAGATTATAGACGTTTTGTGCAAACATCCAGGTAGAACTTTTGGGCAGTGTGCCGGGTATATTTTTTGTTCCTATAATGGTGACGCCATGTTTTTTCTCGATGGTGCCTGGAGGGGTTATTGAGCAGTTACCGCCCTGGTCGATAGAGATATCAACAATCACTGCTCCATTCTTCATCTCTTTCACCATCTCTTCGGTAATGAGCTGAGGCGCAATCTTTCCGGGTACGAGTGCACTAAGGAAGACGATATCCATATCTTTGATTGCTTCGCGAAGTATATCTTGCTCCTTTTTAGTCCACTCTTCGGGCAGAGCTTTGGCATATCCACCTTCGGCAATCGCCAGATGTGATGGAATGCCAAGGTCAATAATTTTTGCACCAAGGCTTGTAGCCTGCTCCACAGCGGCCGGACGAATATCGGCACCATAAGTAATTGCCCCCAGACGTTTGGCTGTGGCAAGTGCCTGAAGACCACCGACTCCTACGCCAACTACCAATACTTTAGCTGGTTTGAGCGAACCTACAGCAGTAAACATCGGTGGTACAAACTCGGCCATTGCATTGGCTGCCATCACTATACCTTTATAGCCTGCACATGTGCTCATCGATGTAAGGGCATCCATAGCCTGGGCGCGCGATATGCGAGGCACGCTGTCGAGTGTCATGCCAATAACTCCCTGTGCAGCAAGCTTTTTAACCATTTCGTGATTGACAGGCGATGCAGGGTGGATAAATGTGATGAGGTACTGGCCTTTATGCATTAGCTCCACCTCGTGTTTATTAAGCTCTTTGTTAAACTGTGGCTCTTTCACCTTAAGTATAAGTTCGGCTTTGTTGAACAGCTCTTCTACCGAATCCACAATCTGAGCACCGGCACTAACATACTCATCATCATAATAGTATGCACCTACGCCGGCATTCTTTTCAATCAATACCGTAGCTCCGTCGGCAACATAGCGTTGTACTGCCTCAGGACTTGCTGCCACCCGGGCCTCACCGGG
Organism: Marinilabiliaceae bacterium; assembly: GCA_039811485.1. Taxonomy (GTDB): domain Bacteria; phylum Bacteroidota; class Bacteroidia; order Bacteroidales; family Marinilabiliaceae; genus JAGPIS01. The sequence continues at coordinate 1,326 of JBDHYT010000088.1, forward strand.
CATAATCTCTTTTGGAATTCCAATAATCATAGGTTAGTTGTTTAATTGTTTATTGTTGATGTTAAATCTATCTCAGCATCACATTTCAGCATGATAAACAGTGACAAAAACACCGTTTTACTGCCAGGGTGAAAATAGTAATAATATCGTATCAAACACAATTGTTTGGACTTAAATTTCAGTGACTTATATCATATCAAAGAGCAGAAAAACATCATGCCGGGAGACAATTAAAGTACCGTTGGCACTGGCATTTGTCAAGCAATCAACTCTATAACGACATAAGCAAAACAGATAAAAAAAGGGCATTGGTTTTTGTTGCCAATGCCCTTCCCGGTATTACAGGGTTAAACCGATATAGTTTTTTGCATATTATTCACCGGCGGTGAAAAACACCAATATCTCATTGTCCTTCTTTGTCTCTACCCAGTGGGTATAGCCCAGTCCTGATGCCTTATCGATAAGCGGGGCCGGTACGAAAGGAACTTTTACCTCCAGAACCTGGCGACTTTGGAGTTTCTTAAGAGCCGAAAGAACTTCGTGCACAGGCTGTTCACCTCTGTCGAGTATTTCACCAATATCGATAAATCCGGCAATGTGTTCACGACCAAACCATTGTGGTGCCACGCTATTGTACTGTACACCATCGTCGGTGGCTCCCCCGCCATCCTGTTGCCCTACAGCTTCGCGAAGTGTGCGCACAATCTTATCTACCGGCACATTACCAACTACGGCAGCCTGCGAAAGAGAGGTGACACGGGCAATGGTGCGCCGGAGCACCGGATTTTTAAGCTTCTTAAATTCGGGGGCCAAATCTATAAGAACATCCTCCAATTGAGGATATGCCTCAAGGAGGTCATAAACCTTTGTTTTGGGTGTGATAAGCAGTTTGTCCATAGCCTTTTTATTTGGAAGAGTACGACAGGATTCGTTGCTCGCCTTCGAGACTGCGCAGGTTGGTGGCATCCTGACTCACCTCGAGGGTACCAAGGTAATTGCCATCCTCGTCGCGAAGTGCATAGTACTCGATGTGGATAAATTTGCCGTTACGCATCTGTATCCAGAATGGAGCGTGTGAAGCACGGCCACTCTTGAAATCCTCAAGAATCTTCTCGATGATATGCACACTTCCGGGAGGGTGGCACAGGCGCACATCGCGATTGATTATAGAACGGCTGCGGGCAAAGATACGCTCACTTCCCTGGGTGAAATACTTAACCTTATCGTCCTTATCGACAAAAGTCATGTCAAAAGGCACTGAGTTGAGTATCGCCATGATTTCCTGAGCATTAAAACTGCCCGAAGGAAGCTGTATTGTGCCGTTTTCGTTGAGTACCCTGGTATTCTCGTAAGCCTCTTTCGACAATCCTTCAGGTTTCCAGTTTGTCTGCGGGTCGTACAGAGTAAATCCAAATTCGAGAGTCTGGTTGTGAATCTGCCACCAGTCGTCAACAGTAAGCACATCCATACTCATCGGGAACAAAATCTCCTCCTCCTTCTTTGTCATGTCGTACAACGCCTGAAGCACGGGGTAGAATATCACGTCGAGGGCATCCTGTAAATCGCTCATCTTCAGATTCTCCTCACGCAGCAATTCTATACAGCCCTTTAGCTGGTCGCGTATCTCGTCGTGTTTGCCCCACATCACCTTTGGCACACCTGTAATTTCGTTTTTTTCCAGATAAGGAAACAGCAGATACTCTTTGCGTTTGTAGTGTTTGTCCACATCAAACAGGTCGTTGAAGCAGGCGTGTATCTTTATCTTGTGAGCATCAAATCCTGCAGAATCAATATCACCAAGCTCGTCAAGAAGTTCATAGACTTTGCTGATTACCTGACGGAGTGCCTCATTCTCGTGAATAAACACATCAACAGGATGGCCGGAGGGGATGGCAGCAGCACCACTCTGGTCGATATGTCCGTCGAGAACCTCACCGTGGATATCGCATAAACGAAGCACCTCTTCTTCGGGAAGTCCTTCCATAATAAGCTCCTGTTCTACCTCCACTACTTCACCGTAGGGAATATGCTGAAGAGTTTCAACCAACTCCTGGCGTACCCTCTGAGGATCTACGCCTTCGTGAAGTTTCAGAATTAGTTCCTTGAGTCGATCTTTACGGAACTGGGAATTATTGATTAATTCACTCATAATTTATTGATATTATATTGTTCTTTTTTTTTCTAAAACAAATTGAAGTCACATAAGTTGCAATTTCTCCAGATGAGTGTTGTCTGTTGATAATCAGCCTGAACGTGGCAGTAAATCGTCCATGTTTTCATCCTTCACATATTTCTGTGCCAGGGTTTGAATGGTCTGTGTAGATATCATTCGGTCGATACCCTCGCGTATCTCAACAAACTGATGGTGTAGCGGACAGGGGTTTTGCTCGTCGCAGTGCTTTAGGCCAAACACGCATCCGCAAAAAGATCTGTCACCCTCTATTGCCATAACAATATCTTTAAGAGGAAGGTCGGGACGGTCGGCATCAAAATAAAATCCGCCACCTTTGCCCTTAACCGACTGCAAAAAGCCGAGCCGTACCATGCGTTGCAGTATTTTGGCGGTATAAAAATGCGGCGCATCTATAGCCTTAACAGTCTCCTCAATCCCGGGACGATGGCCGGCATAGTTGCGGCTCTGAATGTAAACCATTGCCCTAAAGGCATATTCTGTCTCTTTGTTGAACATGATTGAACAAAAGTGATAAATAAATGATGCACAAAAATAGTAAAAAATATCTTAAAGACTAAAAGACCTTTTGGTATTTTTATAAAAAATGATATATTTGCATCCGAAATTACAAATTTAAAGAGGATTATGAACACAGTAAATTACAGCCACCAGACACTTGGTAATATTGTAGCAGACGATTTCCGCACTGCATCCGTTTTAATGAAAGCCGGCATCGACTTCTGCTGCGGTGGAAAGATGACACTTGATCAGGCCTGCAAGGATAAAAACATATCGACGGGCGAGATAGTGTCGAAATTAGAGGCAGTAACATCTACGCCTCAAAATCCCGGGCAAGATTTCAAACAGTGGTCGCTCGACTTCTTAGCCGATTACATTATGAACACACACCATAAATATGTGCTTAAGACACTGCCGGAACTTATGTTCTACACCCAGAAGATTGCAAGAGTCCACAGCCATCACACCGAGTTGGCAGAGGTTGCCGAACTGTTCAGCCAAATAAACGATGAGCTGCTGCAACATCTTAAAAATGAAGAAGAGGTGCTTTTCCCGGCCATCAAGAGGATGATAAAAGAGAAAAACGCTGCCGATAAAGCTATAATCCTTAGCGAGATAACCCGCATGAATGGCGAGCATGAGTTTGCAGGTGGTGCTATGGATAAAATAAATGAGATTACCAACGGCTATACACTGCCCGATGATGCATGCAGCACCTACGAGGTTACCTTTGCCATGCTGAAGCAGTTTGAAGACGACCTGCACATACACGTGCATTTGGAGAACAATATCCTGTTTCCAAAGGCTCTTGAACTCTGATAAACCGAAAACATTTGCTATTTTCGCTTTGTTAATCAATAAAAAGCCCATAAAACAGATCAGATATGTCAGAATTAATTCACAACGAGAGAGTTAATGAAAGCAGAATATATGAATTCTGTCATAAGCTTATTGACGGCGAAAATGGCAAAATGCTTTTTGAAGAGTATTCCGATTCTCTGGCCGTAGTAACTGCTGCAGAGGCAATGGTCGTTTTCGACCGTCTTTTGAACAGCGGTTACGACCATGAAACTGTAAAAAAGAGTGTTGGCAAAATAATCAATGCCTTCACCAAAGGGCTTGAAAGCCAGGAGGTGGAGCCTCTGCCCGAATCGCACTTCATCTCACTGCTTATGGCCGAAAACCGGAAAGTAGAGGAGGTTATTGCAGAGTATCGTCCTGATATTAAGACACTTTTCAAGGAAGAAGGCGACCGCACACATGAAATCAATAGGCTAAAAGAACTGATAAACAGACTAAAGGACTACGAACTCCATTATATCAAAAAGGAGAATATACTCTTTTCGTATCTCGAAAAGGTGTTTACACAGCACAGATGCCTGTCGCTGATGTGGTCGTTTCACGACGATTACCGGCGAAGCATAAAAATATGCGAAGAGCTGCTGAATGCTCCGGTGCTCGACAAACAGACGCTTAACAAAGAGTTCAGCCTTTTGCTGTTTGTTATTTATCCTATTATATTCCGCGAAGAGAAAATTGTATTCCCTGTAGCACTAAGGGCAATTCCGCCAAAATTGTGGGACGAAATGGTGCATCAGAGCGAAGAGATAGGGTGGAGCTATGGTGTAAAACCGCAGATTAACAGTGGCGAAAGAGTTACTATGGGCTCACTCGAAGGTTTGGTTAATCTTGATACAGGACTTCTTACAGGCGAGCAGATTATGCTGATGCTCAACCATCTGCCAGTTGACATTACCTATGTGGATGAAAACGATGAGGTGAGATACTTCTCTGGTACTCCACATCGCATTTTCACCCGCTCCAAGGCAATCATAGGGCGCACGGTACAAAACTGTCATCCTCACGACAGTGTTCATGTGGTTAACGAGATTGTTAGTGCATTCCGTAACGGTACAAAAGATCATGCCGACTTCTGGTTGACAATGAGAGGCAAATTTATATACATACGTTATTTTGCATTGCGCGACAAAGAGGGGCGTTACCGCGGAACCATTGAGGTGAGCCAGGATGTAACCGAGATACGTGCACTCGAAGGTCAGCAGCGCCTGCTTAGCTGGAATGAGAATAAATAACTTTAAAACATAACGATATGATTTCACGTCATTACACTACAGAGCCGCTAAAGGATAATCCACACAAGGTGGATGTATGCCAGCTTTACGATTACCCCGCAGCACAGATTGCACACATCAGCCTGAAGCCCGGCGAAAGCCTTAAGCCTCACAAGACTCCTGTTGATGCAATTTTTTATATTCTCGAAGGAAAACCGACAATACATATCGGCGAAGAGAGTAAGCAGTTTGAAAAGGACACCCTTATTGAGAGTCCTGCCAAGATACTGCACTACATAAGCAACGAAACCGACGCACTTGCGCGCATCCTTGTTATTAAGGCTCCTCGCCAGGATAGAGCAACAGTGGTGTTGTAAATAAAATAGGCTGTCCGGAACCGGGCAGCCTATTTTGTAATAAATTATCTATAAATCACTTCACAAAGGGAGCACCATTAGGAAGTATTACTTTACCTGCAAGGTCGTTGATGATGATTGCTGCCATCATATACCATGCGGCCAAAGCACAGAAAATAAGTTCATAACCGGCTACCACATTAAATACAGGATTACCGAAGTGCCCCATGTCGAGCAGGATAAAGCCAATTAACAATAATCCAAAGGTGATTGTCATTGCTTTATGAACTCTAAGTGAAGCCACAAACATGATTGCAGTGTAAAGCGTCCATGCTACAAGGAAATAGCCAACTTCTACCCCATTAGAAGGGTAAATGTTGAAGTGGTTGAGAATCCATATTATCCCCAATCCAATCCAGAAGCTGCCATAAGCAACAAATGCACTATAACCGAAGTTATTACCCATTTTTTGCTCCTGAAATCCGGCAATCATCTGTGCCAGGCCTCCAAAAATAAATCCCATGGCCACCACCGGTCCAAGACCGATAAGACCAATGTTGTGAAACTGCAACAACAGAGTTGTCAGTCCGAAACCGGCCAGTCCAACGACAGCCGGATTACCCTTTTTTCCTTCCATATAAAGTTTATAAAATTACGCCGCAAAGATAGCTTTAAAACAATACAAAACAACACCCCAAAGTAATCTGCAAGTTTCAATTACACACCTACTTACAAAGCAACATCTGTAAGGCGTAGCATAAAAACCAGAAAATAGACCATGCCTGGGTTGACTTCATCAATCAACTGTTATATTGACTGTTGTTAATAGAAATGTCAAAAAGTTATCCCACTTGTTATGCTTATTCCCCTTAGTTGGAAATCTGAGTAATGATAATCGTCATCAATTCTAATTTTAAGATTAATGGATTCATATCCTATACCTAAATTTACTGCAAACTTATGGGGTGTCCGATAACTAACCCCTATAGATGGTGAAAAATAATTTTTTGGCCCCATCTCTTTATCTGATAGTTCATAAATACCATTCGTCAGCGATATATATGGCGAAATAGCACCTTCACTCAAATTAATACGCATATCAATATAAACCGGGATACTGGAACTTTCCATATCGGGGATATGATGAATGCCGACACCAACACCAAGAGAGAGATAAGGATTGAATCTGTATCCGTTTATAATATTAAATTTAGTCCTGTTTAGGACACTGTTGTTTATATCAATAATGTATCCGTGATCAAGGCCGAATATATAACCACGTTTTTTGACTTTATGGTTAGTAGAAGAGGTAGGCTTACTTTTAAGTGGTTCATTTACAAACTTTTCAATTTCGTCAAACGAATAAATAAATACATTCTGTTCGCTTGTCTGGATAGAAAGAGATTTCAGCGGCACCTGCTCAACGATTCTACCCCGGATGATACTTCCGTTTTTCAGATAAACAACATCCTGATACTTCTTCTGTCCTTGGGACACTGTGGCAAAAAGAATAAACAAAACAAATACGATTGCTTTTTTCATGTCGTTTTAATTAGATTTCCTACTCTTATGGTTTTTCAGATACACCCCGATTTTGAAAGGTTACGGTTCCTTTATTGCTCATTTTAGCAGTGATAGAATTTAAAAATATGCGGTTCATTGACCATCAGCAGAAATGTAAAACTAATTGTCACTATTAAAAAGACGAACAAATGTAAATTATTTTAAAATAGATTTCCACCTTTTTCATTATGATAAAATATGTATTTTATCATGAAAACCATCAATAAATCAAATATATACGACATATATACATGAAGCAGCTTGGGCAGAATAATTAGTTGTGAATTAATATTATGATGCATTAATAGCTTCGCATGTGAATTATTAACTACCAGCAAGGGCTACCATGCCGTCAGGCACGTAATATCGGTAGCAAGCGTTGCATAGCGTGCGGTTTCGTCCAGTACGGTACGGGATAGAACGGCAGGCAATCAATCTTCTACCAATATTTTATCCCTACAGGATTTGCTTTAAAACCATTAGTTATCAGCTGTTAAGTTTTGATTTTTTCATTGTCAACTGTCAACTATCAATTGTCATTGTTTCAACTCTCCACTCTCCACTCTCCACTGTTTCGGTAGCACAAAATCACACAAATTAACTTTTTTAAAGCGTGT
>JBDHYT010000089.1:0-8550 GCA_039811485.1 Marinilabiliaceae bacterium
TGAGTTAGTTATTATTTTTTGGTAAGAATAAACATTGTATTACTTGTGGATGAGTCACTCTGCGAAATTGAGAGATCCATATTATTGCATCCGGCAATATCGGCAATCATATCGCGCGATAAGAAGCAGAGCGGGCCATCGGTTTTATTAAACTTCACAATTTTAGTTGACCATTTTTCGGTAAGTACCGTACGCTTATGTTTGCCGGTAACAGACGAATCACCATCTCTAATAAGCAGTACACCACCAACATTAAGCCTATCGATACACCTTTGGATAACGCTACGTTGCATCTCTTCGTCCATATAATGAAGCACATCACTAATAACATAGGCATCGGCAGCAGGAATATCGTATGTACGAATATCGGAGGCTATGAAGTTTATATTCTCATTTTTCAAAAAGCTGTTGGAGGCCAGCGCAATCTTCTCCTCATCATAATCAACACCTGTTATCTTCCGTTTATCGGAGAGCATCATCAGCATATAACTCATTGCACCATACCCACATCCAAGATCAACAATATAACCTTTGCGTGGTAATATCCGGTCATATTCATCATACCAGTTCTCCAGCCGTAGTTTTATTCTCATATACCACTCAAGTACCGGTCCTTTGTAGATATAATTTTTGATGATGGCGTCTTTAAAATAGAAATTATCAACCCTATTGTACCTTTCATACAGGTTATCATACTCATTTTTAATGTATTGGGCTATTTTTTTTGATCTTTCACTATAACCATCACCATATTCGGTCATCTGCGGAGTAATTCGAGGCATAATACTTGCCACAAGCAATCCTTTTTTGATATAGAAAGGTTGCCTCTTGGATGAAACCAGGTTATTGCCATATAGCAACACAGGCAGAATGTCAAGCTTGAGCATTTCGGCCAGATAGAATGCACCTTTATGGAAACGTCCTATTTTTCCACACTCCGACCGCGTACCTTCAGGAAATATAACAACACTATACCCCTGTTCTATTTTCGGTTTTAACGATTCGGCCAACTCTTCATATCCATTTTGGGCATGGTAAAAATCGAGATAACGCACTATGCGACCAAACACAGGTGATTTCCACACCCAACCATTGGTAACCATCACAATTTTATGTTGAAGAGCCAGCATCACAAGTATATCAATAAAAGACTGATGATTGGCAATAACAACGGCCGGTGTTTTAAAATCCTCCTCATTTTGAAACTCCTTCACAAAACGGGTGGTAATCATCACCTTAAGAAAGAACCTGGCAGATAGGCTGGTTATTTTATGAATAAGATATTTAATTCTCTTTTCACCAACGAAAGGGATCCAGGTAATAAGTATTAGCAACTGAAGTATCAATGAGCCAATCACAAACAGGCCAAAGGCATAAGCAGTGTTAAGAATTGCCATCATCGTAAATGGGAAACCACCTTTTTCAGTTTGCGATGTCACCAAAAGCCTAAATATAAAAGGCTGAATAATGTAGGCCATCAAGACAACAACAATAATTCCGATAAGTGATATTATGCCCAGAGGTTTCATGGCCGGATGACCTGCAAAAATAAGAGCACCCATACCCACAATTATGGTAAAGGCAGAGAAGAATATGGCCGTTTTATGCTGTTCGAGAATAGGAGAACGATCTTTATAATCGCTTTGCAAACCATCCATAATGAAAATACTGAAATCGTCGCCTATACCGAATATAAACGTTGACAATATGATAGTTACAATATTAAACTGGATACCAACCATTGCCATAATACCCAAAATAACAATCCAGCTCAGCAGCATTGGGAGAAACGACATCAGAGTAATTTCGAGCCTACCGAAAGATAGAAGAAGAACAAAAAATATCAAAAATCCTGATATATAGAGTACCAGGTTAAAATTATGGTTTACATCCTCGGCAAGTTTACCTGCAAAAAAACCTCTATCGGCAGCAATAACTCCATCTACATGAGCAAACTTATCATACACCATCTCCTTATTTGCCGCATGCAGTTTAACCTGCGCCACAAATGAAGTAAGCGATTGGGATGGAGATATCCAGTCGGGAAAAACCTGCGCTGAGCTACTTTCTGCCTCATAATCAAGCAATTGGTACTGTTTATTGATAATACGCTCAAAACCTGCAAAACCATCATTTTCAAATCCCAGCATTTCACCCTCCTGGTTGATAAGCTTAAGCACCTCGGATTGCTTTTCGGGAGTCCAGAAGTTATTCCATTTCTCAAGTCGGGCTAACTGCACTGACTGTGGCACAACAAATCCATGCACCGATGATACAGAGTTTACAAACCCCTGATTCTGCAACGAATCGAGCACATCACATAGTGTCCCATATCTTTCGGCAGCCACATCGGCACTTGGTCCAGAGGCAATAAACATAACATTAGACTGAGTAGTATCGCCTATAACAAACGAATTGAGCCGTTTTTCGGCCTTAGCTAAATGTGCCGGCATATAATTCAGATTCATCATATCACTATCGAACTCTACCTTGTTATAGAATAGAGCACAAACACCGATAAACAGTAAAATGATGACAACAACATACTTATTCCTGTCTAATTTCAGATTGGTAACCCTATCGATAAACGACAGCAGTTTGCCGGCAGGACGTTCCTCGTGTTGAAGTGATACAAAATGGGGTAAAAAGATAAGTGCAAAAATGGTGGTACCCACAAGCGTAAGTGCAGCAAAAAGGCCAAAATCCTGTAGTAATCGCGAATTGGTGAACAGCAGCCCTATGAAAGCACCAATTGTTGTGATACTGCCGATTGTGAGAGGATAGGCAAGCTCATTTAAAAGCTGCCTCATATCCCGGCAATGATTGGTATGCGACAGAATATGAATGGAGTAACTCAATGCAACCCCAAGAATAATGGAGCCTGAACCTACTGCTATTAACGATATTTCGCCACTAATAAGATAGATTATTGCCAATGCAAAGAGGGCACCATAAAGTACCGGCATCATCACCAGGAAAACAGTAAATTTATTACGGAACACCAGAGTAATAAAAACAGCAACCAGCAAGATAGCAATATTCAGGGTAATCATGCTATCGGTTTTTATTTGGCTGGCATTGTAAGCAGCCACTGCCGGTGCGCCAAAAAACTCTATTTTCACGTTGGGATAGTGGCTATCCAGCTCCTCAATAACATCTTCAATCGACCGTGTTATAACCTCGTTGGATATCTCACCAAGAGGTTCAACATAGGCAATAAGAGTTTTATTATCAAGAGAGAATATATAGTTATCAATTAACGAAAACTTAAAATTATTGCCTTGGTTTTGCAGCTCTTTAAGGGCATCTCCACCCAGGCCAAGAGGGTCTTTGGCAACAATATCGGTTATATAACCTCCCATGGGTGAAAGCAGATTGGCATAGTTCTGCTTCATCCTAGCCTTAATGGCATCGGGAGAAGTTATGGAATCGAGACGGTTGTAATCATCCTCATTGAGAAACAGTGGCAGATTATCGAACACAAATTTCGATGCCGTTTCCACCACCGTGTCGTTTACACTAATTGTAATCCTTGTATTCTCAGACAGGCCTTTTTTGTCCTTTGCAAGAGAATAAAAATCTTCTGCACAATCAATAAGAGTGTCAATATCAGCCTGATGTCCGTCAGCAGTAAACATCAAAGCAATTTTATCCTTAGCTTTTAACGTCTTGAAAATAAGCGAAACATCACTCTTATTCTGTGGAAAAAAAGAGGTAATATCCTCCACATAACGAAGCTTAAAAGTGGCAAATGCCATCAGTATCGTAGTGGTACCGATAATCAACCACAATAGAAATCTGTTTCGCAGGAAAAACCTATATATCGAATAAAAAAAATCACCCATTATTTTTTCGCCTGAAAATTACTAATAATAAAAAAGATAAGACGTAAGCAACCAAACCGCATATAACCGAGAGAGTTACAGCTCCCATGAGATATTGAAGCATATCATTATATACTTTTTCAAATGATATCGCAGAAAAATCCAGGGCAAACTCATTCCCCATCACAACGGCTCCTGTATAGAAACTTCCATAGAGTATAAACGGAATCATTGGCGGGATGCTGATATTGGAACTAATAAGTGTTAGAACTTTATTTAGTTTTAAAATGTGGGCAACAAAAGCTGCAATAATCATCTGATAGCCCCAAACCGGAAAAATACCAAAGAAAACACCCAAACCAATAGACGCGGCTATATTATTATTGGAGCTTTTTGTTTCTGTAATATTATCCTTAATAAACTGACTGATATTCTTCCTGTTAAGCGATTTAAAGAATAACCGAGGATAATAAACCAATAGAGCTACTATCACCAAAAAAGTATTAAGAATACTTATTCGGGTAAAATCTTTAACAGGTTTAAAGTGCGACACACGTTCGTCGGCCGAAGGATAGAATACGCTGATAGGTATATTAAACACATCGACTCCTTTCCAGGCAGCACGCACAATAACCTCTACCTCAAACTCATACCTGTTTGAAAAGAAACGCATGCCGGCAATTTCACGTACAGGATAAAGGCGGAAACCCGATTGGGTGTCCTCCAGTTTTTTGCCGGTTTCAATCATATACCAAAAGTTGGAAAACCTGTTGGCAAAAGTATTTTTGCCCGGCATATTGTCGGCTCTGAGATTACGGGCACCAATGATTAAAGAATTTGGACGGGAATCCAGAGTGTTTATAAATTTTGCAATATCTGAAGCATAATGCTGGCCGTCTGCATCAATGGTCAAAATATAGTTATAACCATTTTCCAGTGCATACTTAAGAGCCTGCCTAATGGCATACCCCTTACCACGGTTAGGATGATACGATATTTTATTTTCGGGCATACCTTCAATTACTGTAAGTGCATCGCCCGTAGAACCATCGTTTACAATCAGAATATTGCTTGTAAATTGTTTGATATCGTCAACAACCTTAACAATAGTGGTTGAATTGTTATAGGTTGGCACTACGACCAAAACTTTATAATCCTTAATCTTCTGCCTAATATCAGTCATTATAGCTTATTATTGACTTCAGTTTCATCATCCTGGCTGAATCTGTCATAACCTCGGCAACCAAATTCAAACCAGCGGCATCATCCTTTATAACTATTTTCACAACCAGATCGCTATGCTCACCCGGCAGGATTGCCGAAAGAAACTTACACTCTTTTATATAACTGAATCTTACCGGTCTGGAAACAACCTTTGATACGCACTCTTTAATCATAGCCAATGTGCATACACCCGGCACAACAGGCTGCGACGGAAAATGGCCGGCAAACACTGCATGCTGCTCATTAACCGAAACATTGAACAGATACCCACTATCCGATACCGAGTGTGCTCCTACATTAAAAACTCCGCTACTCATTATCATTAGTTATTAAAAACAGCATCGTCGAACTTCTGATTAAGTTTTTTATCAAAGAATTTATACTCGGTAAATCCACCGCTTGTTTCATTGATTCTAAGCATATTCAGAGTAAGATTGTCATCGTCGAAATCCATAATCATATTACTCAGATACTTACGCACACGTCTATCTTCGGGTATCAGAGTAACCACAATTGCTGATTCACCCTCCTTTACATCCATCTTCCAGCCACGTCCAAGGTCGGACACGGCACCCGACATACTGGCCTGCATCATGGCAGAAATCTGAGCCATCATAGGATTTGACGCAGCATCAACGGCAAAGGTCTTGCCACCTGCTGTGATTGAGAAACTGCTATTATTCATTATCAGTTTATCTCCTGCCGGCTCCTTGTAGATTAATGCCATCTTTCCTGCATTATCATAGAAAAAATCACCATTTGTAATAACAGTATTCTTAATATTCTTCACCTTTTTGGTCTGTGTAAACCGGCAAACTATGGTTTTATTAAGATGGCTTTGCGATTTTAGCCGCTCCCTGAACGTTTTCTCCAGATCATTACTCTGTGCTACCGATAATACCGAGCACAAAATAAATAGAGATGTAATTATTGATCTTGTCATATCACTATAAGTTTTATCTAAAATCCTCAATTGTAACTGTTTGCAGCCTTCTGCTCTCCAATACTTCAAGTACCTGCTCCAAAATGACCGGTGCCTGAGGAAGATTATCGTGCAGAAGCAGAATTTCACCATTTTTTATTCGTTTTGCAATACGTTTAACAACCTTGTCGGGATGTTCACCCACGGTATCAAACGAGCGTATGCTCCATCCTACAGCAGTAGCACCTGAGCGTCTTACTCCCCTCCCCACCATTGGATTTGTTACACCAAATGGAGGGCGAAACAGGGTAGTCCCAACTCCGGTAATTTCTTCTAAAATACTGTTACACTGCATAATTTCATCATAAATAGCCGAGGCACTCATTATCGGGAAATTCCATTTATGTGTAAACGAATGATTTCCAACCTGATGTCCCTCTTCAACAATCCGCTTAACGATATGCTGATACTTTTGAGCCTTTTCACCAATGATAAAAAATGTGGCTTTAGCGTTATGTTTTTTAAGAATATCAAGAATCAACGGAGTAATTTTTTCATCCACACCATCGTCGAAAGTGATGGCAAAAAGGTTATTTACCTTATAGTTACGGCACAATGTTTTCAGATATACACCAGACGATATCTCGTATGAAGCATATACCAAGTAGAGAGATAAAATGCTTAAAATAATAACAGCTACAAGCATTTTACATTAAATAAAGAGTTAATCTTTCCGCCTAAATCATTCACAACCATGCCACTCAAATTACTATTAATGAGTGACAATAGAGTCTCGGCCGAAGCACCACTCCAAATATGGCTGCAATTATTTGTAACATAAACAGGGTCAATAAAAAGTGTCGGGCTATATGTAAGTCCATCAATACAAGCCACAGAGCACTCCATTTTATCTTTTGAAAGTACAAAAAACAGAGCACCTTCGCCGGGTTCTTTATCACCATGCAGCTTCATTCGTCTCATTATATTGGCCGAAGTAGGTGTAACCTCATCTACCACACCCACCAAAACAGCCTTCGATTTACCCCTATCCAACCTGATTATGGCATCAGTGAGAGCACTTTCAAAACTTATATAGCGGTGTGAAAAAGTATTATTATAGCAATGCAAAGATTTGATTAGAGCAATCTGTGCACCAACAGTATTGAAGGTTGACTGTATAAAAGGAGTCGGATTAAGCATTTGGGTTTCGGACGAGATCATATTGGCCAGAAACGCCTCACTATCAGCAAGGCAACCAAGCCCGGTACCTACAATAATTGCATCGATATCTCCGAATGGTGCAAAATCGGCAATTACATCCAGAGCAGTTGTAACTCCCATCTTCACAACCCTGCTCATGCGCCTCCTGATATTCATCTCAGGAATAAGCTCCTTGATATCTCTTGATATTTGCGCCGAATGTTTTATGCAATTGATATAGTATCCCATTATTTTGAAAATATCAATGAAGAACAATTACCACCGAAGCCAAAGGAATTTGACATCACACACTTAATATCTACACCGGTTTGTGTTTTTGTAACCGGCACCAGATTATCTTCAATAGGATTAGCAAATCGTAAGTTAGCGAACCTGGTTCCTTTCGAGATTGACAACACAGAGAATACCGCCTCAACACCACCGGCTGCGGCAAGGGTATGACCTGTAAAACTCTTGGTAGAGCTGAAGGGAGGTATAGACGAACCAAAAATACGCTTAATAGCAGCCAATTCGGAAGCATCATTATTTCCGGTGCCTGTGCCATGCAGGTTGATATAGTCAATCGTACCGGTATCAACACTTGCCATACCAACAGCCTCATTCATAGCCAGATATGCACCTTCACCATTTTCAGACGATGCAGTTTGGTGAAAAGCATCATTGGCATTGGCATAACCAACCAGACGACAATATTCGGAAGCACCCTCACCCGTTCTGCACAAAACCACATAACCGGCACCTTCACCCAGATTTAGGCCATTGCGGTCACGATCGAGAGGACGGCAAAGCTCCTTATCGAGAATCATCAACGAATTGAAACCATTGATTGTGAAGTTACACAAAGCATCAGTTCCACCTGCCACCACATAGTCGAGCATACCCCGTTCAATCATTTCGGCTCCAAGTATTATGGCATTTGCAGCCGACGAACAAGCTGTACTTATGGTAGTTACAAAACCTGTAATTCCACAGTGAGCGGCAATAAACCCGGTGCTTGTGGCACAATCATGACCAATTACGTTTCTAAGCCGCCCTTTATTATTATCGAGATAGTAATCTTTATAAAACTCCTCGGTAAGATCCATACCACCAACAGAGGTTGAGGAGATGAGCCCTACCCTTTTATCTACACCAATATTGGCATCATTAAGTGCTTCAACAGCTGCCAGGGCACCTAAGAGAGCTGTTCGCGAAACGGTAGCCGATACATCAATTCCAAGCATGGTTTTAAGCTCATTATTAGTGTACTTAACCTCGCCCAACGGAATATTATGCGTTGATTTCAAAATGGCAGGCATGCCAATACCGCCCTGCTCAGAGGCAAGGGTGCGGTAATTGACATCACACCCTATGCCCATG
>JBDHYT010000090.1:0-8483 GCA_039811485.1 Marinilabiliaceae bacterium
CATTATCAACAATGCGTATATGACTAAATTCGCCTGCAAAACCCACCGAGCCTGAATAAACCTCACCCTGATGAATTACGCCAAGTCCTATACCCCAGCTCCAATTGATAACCAAAGCATTACGGGTATTCTTAGCCTTACCGAACAGAAGCTCGCCCAATGCCTGCATGCGGGCATCGTTCTCAATAACAGCTTTAACACCAAATTTACGGGTAAAACGTTCGCCAATCTTACGGTATAAAGGATCCTTAATTGTGTAGTTAACACCCTGAGCAGTATCAACAAGCCCGGGCATACTTACACCGAGTCCGATAATACGTTCTTTGGGTTGCCCTGTTTGATGCAACAATTGCAAATAGACATCGTAGAGCTTGTCAACCAAACCGGCATCATCAATATTTGACTGTATCTCAACACTTTCCGAAACTTCCTGGTTATGACAGTTTATGAGTACAATCTTTGAAGTATATTGGTCTGTTTCGATGGCGATAGTCCAAAAAGCATCTTTATTGAGCTGATACACAATAGGAGTGCGCCCGCCTTTACTCTTATTGATGCCGTCAATTTCTACCTGGCCGGTCTCAATAAGCGAGTCGAGCATATTACGAATGGTGGGTAGGGACAAATTAAGTGCTTTGCTCAACAAAGATGCAGTAGTCTGCTGATCTCTATAGAGCATATCTAATATCTGCCTCTGCAAATTCAGGCGTTTAATCTCACCCAAAGTTTTATTCTCAAGACAATGTTTAGACATACATAATTTAATTAATCCCAAAACCGATACAAAGATTTAGTATTTTTTTGATTATTGCAACAGTTGTGAAATATTTTTTCATTATAAATACACTCTGCTGTTATATTTTCATACAACAATCGATGAAATGCTGATTTTTTCAACCATCCAAGAATATTATGAAGAACAATTATTTGAAATATTTAGAATACAGTGAATAATTGTTCAAAAAATCATATATTCAACAAAACAATAGGGTTATGGTTCAATAATTTAAGGAAAATTTACAAAACCATATTATCAATGTCAATACTAATTACAAAAACAAAACAACAACAAACAATTTTTTACATTAATTTTCAAATAAAAAAAGGAGATGCCATCCATCTCCCCTGTCAAATCCTAAAAAAGGATAAAAGTTAAAGCATAATAAATATCATTGATAGCTAATTGAAAATGAGTCGGCATCAAGCCAGGCAGGGAATTTCTGACGGAAGAGGTTTTGTGATTCAAGACTAAGGTCGTGAACAATAACTGCCTGCTTTCCATACAAGGCATCTGCCACCACAACTCCCTTAAAATCAACCACAACCGAATCGCCACTATACTTAATACCATCACCTTCGCCTACTCTGTTGGCTCCAACCACATAGCACTGGTTTTCGATGGCGCGTGCCTTAAGCAGTGCGCTCCAGGCAAGACTGCGGGCTTCGGGCCAATTGGCCGGGTAGATAATCAAGTCATAATCGTTGCGGTTGCGGCTAAATACCGGGAAGCGTAAATCGTAGCATACCTGAAGCAATATCCGCCAACCCCGATAGTGAACAACAACTCTTTCGCTACCCGGTGAAAACACCTCATGCTCACCTGCCATTCGAAAGAGATGCCTCTTATCGTAAAAATCTATTTTCCCATCGGGGTGTACAAAATAGAGCCTATTGAACAGTTTGTCATCTTTTTCCCTCACTGCAACAGTTCCGGTGATGGCACAATTATAAGCGGCGGCCTTTTCAACCATCCACTGAAGAGCAGCACCTCCTTGGCTCATTGCGTCTGAGGCAATATCCATAGAAAAGCCACAGTGAAACATCTCCGGAAGCACAACCAAATCGCATCCCGAAGGTAGTATAGAATCGAGATAGGAAAAGTTGGCCACTGAATTTTTCCACACAATATCAAATTGAATTACAGCTACCCGCATGCTATTTTAGTTAAGTATGAAACAACAGATACAAAATTAAACTATTTGCAACGAATCAGCTTTGCCGATGGGATTAATCCACTGAACGGTCGCGGAAAAGACGATGAAAAACCATTACAGCAACACCCGACAGACCAAAATCATCCTCCCTGTCGGATATCTCTATGCGTACCTTACCTGCAATATTTGTAAGGCAGTATTTGTTGATGGCCATAAGAAGCGATATTTCAACAAGATTGCCGGCTCGACTGAGTGGTCCGTTAATAACAATAAGTTCAGGATTATAGAGTTGAATAAGAATTGACAATCCCCAGGCGAAATTCATACTGAGGTCGTGCAGCAGGCGTATCGAAAGTTCATCACCTTTACGGGCACTATTGATTATGTCGATGGGCAGAATTGTGTTGGGATTATTTTTAAACCGCTGGGTAAGATGTGAAACCGATCCGTTTTTAACTTCGTTTTGAGCCCAGCGCACCAACTGCCGTGCCGAGGCAATGGTCTGAAGACAGCCCCGCTTACCGCATTCACATAGTTCGCCATTATCCACAATACGGATATGGCTTAGTTCGCCACTAAAACCCGATGAGCCACGATATACCTTTCCGTTGAGAATCATACCTAAGCCTAAGCCCCAGTTCCAGTTGATAATCAAAGCATTATTAACATCACGGGCACGTCCGAAGGTCATTTCGCCCAAAGCCTGCATTCGTGCGTCGTTTTCGATATAGACGGTTTTATTGAACTGCTGCTCAAGGCGATGTGCCACATCACGGTGGGATTCGTCTTTGATGGTATGGTTTACCCCATCAACAATATTTATCAGACCAGGCATGGCAACTCCAACGGCAACTACCTGATTGTCGGTTAACGAAGCAGCAGTAAGCACCGATTGAAAAGCATTCCAGAGTTTAAGTTCGAACTGCGAATCATCGATATGTGTATCTACATCGACAACAGAAGTAACAGCCTCATTCAAAGCATTGTAAACTACCAAACGCGAACGATAATGCTCCACCAGGATTGCACATACAAAATATGAGTTGCCTTTGAGCGAATATACTACCGGTTTCCGGCCCATCTTACTCTTTTCGGGATCGGATGATTCAACAATATTGGCATTGATAAGAAAATCCATCATTGACCGCACGGTGGGTAACGACACATTGAGCAGGCGGCTAAAGTCGGAGGCCATCAGCGATTTATTATCATATAGAAGACCAATAATACTCATTTGGAGCTTATACCGCTTCAGTTCGCTAATCGACATTTCGTCAATCTCTTTCTTATTCAAATAAATCATGGCTCGGAGTTAATAAAAAATATTATATCACAATTCGATGATTTCAAATATAGCAAAACTATGCTGCCTTACATAACAAAAAGTAAAATAAAAGCAACAATATGAAAAAAATCATCATTTAGACACAAAAGATATAAAATATTTTTTACAAAAGACTGCAAAAAAAACCTGCAAAACCAAAGTCCGGTTTTGCAGGTTATAGTCATTCTGCGATGCTATTTCTGAGGCGATTATCAAAAAACCTGCAGTGCATGAAGTTTTTTATACACTCCGTTTTTCTCCACCAACTCATCGTGAGTTCCAAGTTCAACAATCTCACCCTCGTGGAAAACACAGATAAGATCGGCATTACGTATTGTGCTAAGGCGGTGCGCCACAACTAACGATGTCCGGTTTTTCATCAGTTTCTCCAACGCATCCTGAACCAGTTTTTCCGATTCGGTATCGAGTGCCGATGTTGCCTCATCGAGAATCATTATTGGAGGGTTTTTCAATACTGCGCGGGCGATACTCAAGCGCTGCCGCTGGCCGCCCGATAGTTTTGAACCGCGATCGCCAATTACGGTATCATAACCATTTTCGCTGGCGGTGATAAATTCGTGTGCATTGGCAATTTTGGCGGCACGCACCACATCATCAAAGGTAGCCGACTCCACTCCAAAGGCTATGTTATTGAATATGGTATCGTTAAAGAGGATTGCCTCCTGGTTCACATTACCCATCAATTCGCGAAGGTCGTATAGGCTGAAATCCTTTATATTGACACCATCAATATATATTCCGCCCTCTTCGATATCGTAGAAGCGGGGCAAGAGATCGACAAACGTAGATTTACCACTTCCACTCTGGCCCACAAGTGCGATAGTCTTGCCACGCGGAATGGTAAGACTCACATTCTTAAGCACTTTAAGCTCATTATAAGCAAAAGTCACGTTTCGGTACTCGATAGAGTGCTCCAATGTTTTCTTGGTGGTATTTCCACCTTTTTCAAATATTTCGGCATCGGCAAGCAGAATCTTATCGATACGTTCCATGGCTGCCATACCCTTTTGAATGCTGTACATGGCTGTGGAGAAAGCCTTTGCAGGATTTATTATCTGATAAAAGACACCAAGATATGCGAGGAATGCGGCAACCGACAAGCCTCCGGTGTTGTTCAGAATCAGCGTCCCACCAAACCAGACCACAAACACAACCACAATGGTACCCAAAAACTCGCTCATTGGGTGTGCAAGGTCTCTACGGCGTGTAAGCCGTTTTGCAATATCGCAATACTCCTCGGTCTCCTTATCAAACTTTTCGGCCATCTTCTTTTCGGCGTTGAAAGCCTTAACAATTCTCAGTCCAGAGAGCGACTCGTCAAGGATCGACATCACCACACCCATCTTATTCTGGCCTTCCATTGATGTTTTCTTGAGCGACTTACCAATCCGGCCAATTATGGCACCAGCAAAAGGCAGTACAATAAATACAAAAAGGGTAAGCTGGAAGCTCATTATCAACATAGTAGCCAGATAGACCAATATGAGAATGGGATTTTTAAGAAACATATCGAGCGATGCCATCACCGAGCCTTCCACCTCGCCCACATCACCCGTTGCACGTGCAATGATATCGCCCTTCTTCTCGTTGGAAAAAAAGCCGATGGGAAGGCTGATGATCTTGCGATAAATCTGCTGGCGGATATCACGAACCACATTGTTGCGAATCCCAACACTAGTATAGGAGGCCAGATAAGCAAAGCCGGTTTTAAGCATGGTGCCGACAATAAGGAAAACACCCGAGAAGAGCATTGCATAACCGGGGCCGTAATTATCTTTCAATGAGGTAAGAAAGTAATAGAAGTTCTGTTTTATCACCTCAAAACTTGCCGACCATGGCAAAAGCTCATAAACTTGCGGCTCCTGCTGAAAAATTATTTCCAGGATTGGAATCATTATTGCAACCGAGAATACCGAAAAGAATGCCGACAGGAAGTTGAAAACAAAACTCAGCACCACATCGCGGTAGTAGGGCGGCAGGAAACGCTTAAGTACTAAAAAAAAATCTCTCATGAATATTTATTACTTGAAAATACCTGTGTATGAGTGAGGTGTGATTGAGCGCAACTCATCTTTTACGGCGTCACTAACGTTAAGAGTGTCGATAAAAGCCGAGATAGATGCACCATTAATCTTTTGATTGGTGCGTGTTAGCTCTTTTAATGCCTCATAAGGGTTAGGATATCCTTCGCGGCGCAGGATGGTTTGAATACCTTCGGCCACCACAGCCCAGTTATTCTCCAGGTCGCGCACAATTGCTTCTTCGTTTAAAAGAAGTTTGCTAAGACCTTTTTCAAGCGATTTTATCGATAATACAGAATGAGCAAGTGGCACGCCCACATTGCGAAGTACTGTAGAGTCGGTAAGGTCGCGCTGAAGTCTTGATACAGGCAATTTTGATGCCAGATGCTCAAATATTGCATTGGCAATTCCAAGGTTACCCTCGGCATTTTCAAAATCGATAGGATTTACCTTGTGAGGCATCGCACTCGAACCTATCTCCCCTTTCTTAATCTTCTGCTTGAAATAATCCATCATTATATAGGTCCAGAAGTCACGGGAAAGGTCAATAAGAATAGTATTTATGCGTTTCAGGTTATCGAATGTTGCACCAAGATTATCGTAATTTGATATTTGAGTGGTGTATTGTTCGCGGTCGAGAGTAAGAATATCGTTAACAAAGTGATTTCCAAACTCAATCCAGTCAATTTCAGGATATGCTACGTAATGTGCATTAAAGTTCCCCGTAGCTCCACCAAACTTTGCCGAAGCCGGAATATTTTTCAGCAGTGCAAGCTGAACGTTAAGTCGCTCTACGAACACTTTAATCTCTTTACCCAGGCGGGTTGGAGATGCTGGCTGGCCATGGGTTTTGGCAAGCATCGGCACATCTTTCCACTCTTGGGAGAAACCTTTAAGAATTTCTATAAGTTCCTCAAGCAGTGGATAGTATATAGTATGAATCGCATCCTTAAGCGAAAGAGGAATCGCAGTATTGTTAATATCCTGCGAAGTGAGTCCGAAATGGATAAACTCCTTATACTTTTCGATATTCAACTCATCAAACTTCTCTTTGATAAAGTATTCAACAGCTTTAACATCGTGATTAGTAACCTTTTCTATATCCTTAATCTTTTCAGCATCTTCGAGTTGAAAATCCCGGTATATTTTTCGTAGTGACTCAAATAAATTTTTATCAAAATCTTTCAGCTGTGGAAGCGGAAGATTACAAAGAGCTATAAAATACTCTATTTCAACTAGTACTCTGTAGCGAATCAATGCATACTCTGAGAAATAGAGTGCTAATCCGTCAACTTTACTTCTGTATCGGCCGTCGATTGGCGATATTGCGGTAAGCAATTGAAAATCCATCATATCTATAGTTTGTTAATTAACTGCGTAAAGTTAGCAAAAAACAACAAAAAAGGTTAGTTTTAATATTAACACATACGGTTTTTATAGTCTTCATAACCAAACTCACGAAGTACGGTAAGGCCTTTTTTATCGTTCCATATTGCGATTGATGGATGTGGCACACCGTTGAACATGGTGGTTTTAACCACTGTATAGTGTATCATATCCTCAAGCACAATGGTATCGCCAATATTAAGCTCGCTATCGAACGACCAGTCACCAATAAAATCACCCGAAAGGCAGCTGTTTCCTCCCATTCGGTAAGTTGGCAACCCTGCTACCGGCTCCTGATGGGCACCACGAATGCGAGGTTTGTAAGGCATCTCGAGGGTATCGGGCATGTGGGCAGTGAACGACACATCAAGAATGGCAGTTTTAATTCCTTTATTTTCAACAATATCCACAACCGATGATACTAAAACCCCAGTTTCCCAAGTAAATGCACTTCCAGGTTCAAGAATCAACTCAATGTTCCATTTAGCTTTAAATTCTTTGAGAACTTTAATAAGATGCGAAGTGTCATAATCCTTGCGAGTCATAAGATGCCCGCCGCCCATATTAAGCCATTTTATCTGTTTCAGATATTTGCCAAACTTATCCTCAACCGCTTTTAAGGTAGCCTCCAAATCGTAGGATGTTGATTCACAGAGAGTATGGAAGTGCAAACCGTCAACACCTTCGGGCAACACATCAGGCATCTGGTCGATGGCAACCCCCATGCGCGAGCCTGGCGAACAAGGATTATAAAGGCCGGTGTCAACACTGCTATATTCAGGATTGATGCGGATACCACACGAAATTTTACTTTCATAGCCCTTTACTGCACCATAAAATCGATGGAACTGCGCTAAAGAGTTGAACGAGATATGACTGCTATATTTCATTATGGTATCGAACTCCTTTTCGGTATAAGCAGGCGAATAGGTGTGTGCCAGACTGCCCATCTCCTCCCAGGCCAATCGAGCCTCGTGAATAGAGCTTGCGGTGGTGTAACCGATATATTCCTTTATTATAGGGAAAGCCTTCCACATCGCAAATGCCTTAAAAGCCATAATAATTTGTGCTCCCGACGCATCCTGAACCGAACGAATAAGCTCTAAGTTCTTACGTAGAAGCTGTTCGTCAATAACATAACAAGGCGAAGGAACTGCATTAATATCTATTGCCATCGTAAAGTTCTTTTAAATTGAAGTGTAAAAATACACATTATTAAGAAATCCGTAATCATTTAATGACATTGGAGTGTAAAGAGATATCAGCAGACAGAGATTCAGCCATTTTCATCCACCATTCAAATAGTCGGTGGGCGATTTGCCCGTCATCCGTTTGAAGAATTTGCTAAAAGAGTATTGATCGCTAAAGCCTAATTCCCTCGCTGTCTTATTGATATTGTTGCCGGGGATGGCAAGCAAAATTTTCGCCTCCGCCATAAGTGTTAAATCAATAATCTGTCCTGCGGTGTAGCCACAACTCTGTTTCACTGTTTCCGACAGGTGCTTTGCCGTTATTCCCATCTCAGAGGCATAGAACATAACTGTTTTTTGGCTCTTAATGTACCTGAACAATAATTCTAAATATTCGATGGTGATACGGTCGGCACCTGAGAGATTATGGAGCTTAATCCTGTTGTATTTCTCCGACAAGCCTGCAAGGGTATATACCATTGATAGAAAAAGATGGTGAATAATCTGCTGATTATGTGAATAATTAGCTTTAGCATCGAGCCTAAGTTTCAATAATTCGGCCATACCCCACAGTTCAACCATCTCAGTTTCATCAATTTGAAAATGA
>JBDHYT010000091.1:0-8475 GCA_039811485.1 Marinilabiliaceae bacterium
TACCGCAAAAACCTTTGGAAATAGGGCAAGAGCGCCGATGAATTGATGCCGGCATTGGTTGAAGGTTGCGATGTAGTGCTGGGTAATGAGGAAGATGCCGAAATGGTGCTTCACATCAAACCCGAAGGTGTTGACGTAACGGGCGGCCATGTAACCGCTGAGGCATACCGCAGTGTGTCACAACAGATTATGACTCGTTTCCCACGTGTCAAAAAAGTTATCACCACCCTTCGCGGCTCGGTAAATGCCAACCACAACACATGGTCGGGCGTTCTGTTCGATGGTAAAAACCTCTTTGTAGCACCACAATACGACATCACCCATATTGTTGACCGGGTTGGTGGCGGAGATTCATTTATGGGTGGCCTTATTTATGGCTTACTCACCTATAAGAATGATTATCAGGAAGCTATAAATTTTGCAACTGCCGCATCGTGCCTGAAACATACAATACATGGCGACTTCAATTTAGTGACTGTTGAGGAGGTTGAGAGGCTGATGGGTGGCGATGCATCAGGAAGAGTATCACGTTAAAGAAAGATTATACAAATGGCAAAATATTCAAAATCAGAGGTTTTTGCAGCGATGGAGCAGACCGGCGTAGTGCCTGTTTTCTACCATTCCGATTTGGAGACTTGCAAAAACGTAGTAAAAGCGTGCTACGAAGGTGGCATCAGGGCATTTGAGTTTACCAACCGTGGTGAGTTTGCGCATGAGGTTTTTGGCGAGCTTGTGAAGTTTGCCACTAAAGAGTGCCCCGGGCTTATAATGGGTATCGGCTCTATTGTTGATGCACCCACAGCAGCACTTTATATTCAGCTTGGCACCAACTTTATTGTAGGTCCACTCTTCAATCCCGATATCACAAAGGTGGCCAATCGTCGTTTAATTCCATACATGCCCGGCTGTGGGTCGGTATCCGAAGTGGGTATGGCTCAAGAGCTTGGATGTGATGTGTGTAAGGTTTTTCCTGGTGATGTGCTTGGAGCATCATTCATCAAAGGCCTTAAAGCACCCATGCCGTGGTCGAAACTGATGGTTACGGGAGGCGTGAAGCCAGAGCGTGCCAACCTAAAGTCGTGGTTCGATGCCGGTGCAACATGTGTTGGAATGGGCTCAAACCTATTTCCTTCCGACATTATCAACAAAAAAGATTGGGAGGCACTTGCTGCTTTTGTCAAAGATGTGGTTGAACTCACTGCCAATGTGCGCCAATAAGAGTGGCCAGATGCTTATATTATCAAAATGAAGATTGATTTAAATGGATAAAATGAACAAAATAACTAAAAACATGACCAAATATAGATGGTCAATAGTTGCGATGCTATTCTTTGCAACCACGATCAACTATATGGATCGTCAGGTTCTTTCATTGACGTGGAAGGATTTTATTGCACCTGAGTTTCACTGGACCGACAGTCACTACGGAATGATAACATCCTTATTCTCACTATTCTATGCAATAGGCATGTTATTGGCAGGTCGTTTTATCGACTGGATGGATACCAAAAAAGGTTTTATGTGGGCCATATTTGTATGGTCGTTAGGGGCGATACTGCATGCCTTCTGCGGAATAGCCACATCGGGAATTGTTGCCGACACGTGGTTTGTAGGTTTTGAAGGAGCGCGCGAAACAATAGCCACCGTATCAAATGTATCGAAGGTACTCAATGTAAGTGTTGCACTATTTATATTAGCCCGGTTTGTATTGGCAATTGGTGAAGCCGGTAACTTCCCGGCAGCCATAAAGGCCACTGCCGAATATTTCCCAAAGAAAGACCGTGCTCTGGCCACAAGTATCTTTAATGCAGGGGCTACTGCAGGGGCACTTGCTGCACCCATCACAATACCGCTTATCGCCAAGGCCTGGGGTTGGGAGATGTCGTTTATAATCATTGGTGCACTGGGTTTTATATGGATGGGATGGTGGCAGTTTGGATATGCCAAACCGGAGAAAAACCCACGCGTTAACAAAGCAGAGTTGGACTACATCAACCAGGATGCAACAGAAAAAGATGCCGTAGCCACGAAAGCTGAGAAGGTAAGCTTCGTAAAGTGCCTCAACTACCGCCAGACTTGGGCTTTTGCTTTTGGTAAGTTTATGACCGATGGAGTATGGTGGTTCTATCTCTTCTGGACTCCGGCGTACCTTAGCTCGGTTTACGACCTCAAATCGTCAGATCCAAAATCACAGGCTGCCATTTTTGTATTGTACCTCATCACTCTGCTATCAATCATTGGCGGATGGCTTCCATCATATTTTGTCGATAAAAAGGGGATGAACCCTTATGCCGGCCGGATGAAGTCGATGTTGATATTTGCATTCTTTCCACTTTTGGCAATGGTGGCACAGCCCCTTGGCACAATCAGTTACTGGTTTCCTGTCATCATTATCGGTATTGCAGGTGCAGCCCACCAGGCCTGGTCGGCCAATATCTTCTCGACCATTGGCGATATGTTTCCTAAGAAAGCAATTGCTACAATCACCGGAATTGGCGGATTAGCAGGCGGACTAGGTTCTATGGGTATCAACTACGGCTCGGGAATCCTCTTCGATTATGCACGCGAAACAAACATGGCTCTTATGGGCTTCACCGGTGTGCAGTCGGGGTATTTCATCGTATTTTCATTCTGTGCAGTGGCTTATCTGGTAGGATGGATAGTGATGAAAACTTTGGTACCACACTATAAACCAATCACCGATTTATAGTAGATTTGCACCCTAAAAAGCAACGATAAAAAGAGACTGATGCAACATGCAGTCTCTTTTAATAATTTCGTCAACCCAACATCAGAAAAAATTACAACCATAACACGATGAAAGATAAAAGAGTAACTATCAAAGATATAGCAAAGAGGGCAGGTGTTTCAATAGGCACTGTTGACCGTGTTTTGCACCATCGTGGAGAGGTTGCCGAGGCAACAAAACAGAAGATTCTGGAGCTGGCCGAGAGTATGCACTATCGCCCTAACCTATTTGCACGGGCATTGATATCGCAAAAAAAGTATAATATTGCGGTGCTTCTGCCTTCACCATCGCGCGACGATATGTATTGGGCGCGTCACCTTGAAGGTATTAAGAATAGCGCCCAACAGCTTGAAGACTATTCGTTTGCAGTGACGGTGCATCACTACGATCTGCACGATGGAGACGATTTTTCCAAAAAAGCACAACAGATTACTGCTTCTACTCCCGATGGAGTTATATTTGCACCAATTCTGCGCAAGGAGTCGCAGGTATGGGCTTCAGAGCTTGATAAACAGGATATACCATATATCTTTATCGATACCAATATAGATGGTACCAACTGTTTGGGTTTCATTGGTGAAGATGCTTTTCAGAGCGGACGGGTGGCTGCCAGCATCATCGATTTTGGGCTGGAGCCCGATAAGGATATTCTGATAGTTAATATTGCCAAGGATTTGGATAATACCCAGCACCTGAATACACGAAACCAGGGCTTTATGAGCTATTTTATGGATGCCGGCAAAAACAGGGGATTGAAAATAAGTCTTGAAATACCGTCAGCTGAGGCCGGTATTGTGGCGGATAAACTTAACCGGGTATTGGCCGGCAACTCCAATATTGGCGCAATATGGGTATCGGGAGCTAAGGCCTATATCATAGCACGCCATCTCGACAGTATCAATAAACGCGACCTGATAATGGTTGGTTATGAGGTATATGCCGAAAACGTGGAGTATGTACAAAAAAATATCATTCAGTACCTGATTGCCCAACATCCTGTAAAACAGGGACGTAAAGCTTTGCGTAAGATGTTTAACTACTTCACCGGCAACATACCGCCGGCAAGGCTTGAGTATCAGAAAATAGAGATAGTGAATGCTGAGAATATCAGATTTTATAATTAACAAACGACTTAAAATACAATAAAATGGCCATATTTGGATATTCAAACGACTTGGAAAAAAGAGTAAGCAACATATTGTTGAAAAAAGCTTTCTCATTTCTGAAAGAGACAGATTTAGACTCTGTTTTTGCCAAAGTTTCTCCGGGCAATAATGTTACCATCGAAATTCAAGGTAAGGATCTGTTTGCCATTTTCCAGGAATATGACTCTAAACTACACGAAAATGCCAAAACCGAGATTCACCGTATCTATACTGATATTCAGTATATTCACAAAGGCTCTGAAATAATCGGCGTTGCAGGACTGGCCGACATCACAAAAGATGATGAGTATAATGCAGATAAGGATATAAGCTTTCCAAAGGCCAACCCATTGACACACTTGTTGATGCGGGAGGGAACAGCAGCAATTCTCTATCCCGAAGATGTTCACGCCCCCGGAATGGCTATCGACAATCAACCACAAAGGGTGAAGAAGATTGTATTTAAAGTGAAGATTTAACTTTTGACAATTGATAATTGACAATTGACAGTTGAGAATTGAGAGTTGAGAACCGCAGGGTGGCGGAAGAGTGGTAGTATGCCCTAAGACGCCAGCCAATATCAGTAACTACGGCCTTAAGGCCCTGGTAGCAATAATTCGATAAAACCGGCTTTAGTCCTGATTGCAAATAATTTTAATAGATTGAGAATCAATGAACTGACTTTATCCCCAAGCTCTACAAATTATTTATCGTGTCAATTAATGTAACAATCAATTATTCTTAATTGCGTTGGATGGCTTTCACCAATTGACTGTCATCCAGATGTGTGAACTCTTTGATAAATTGCAGGTAAAGCAATTGCGACGACAATACCGCAACCAATGCCATATTTTCAATCTCCGATGGTTGCCCCGACCTCTGCATTTTTTCGATTAAGGTGCTAACCAACTGGGGATTGAAGATTCCTGCCTCTTCGATTGACTCTGCCGACAGCAACTCTTTAACATAAACAGGAGCATCTTTACCGAGAAACGCCTGATGAATTGGTGCGCGATAGGCCTGTTTCGACCTGGCAACCACACTGTCGGGAATTCTTCCTTTGATATACTCTTTAAGTATATATTTCTCATTCAACCCTTTAAGCTTGAAGTCGTCGGGCAGTGACGCACAAAACTCTATAAGCCGGTAGTCGAGAAAAGGATAGCGTCCCTCAATTGAGTTGGCCATACCCACTCTGTCGCCCTGGGCAGCAAGCAGGTAACCCGACATAAACAGTGACGTTTCGATATATTGGGCCTTTGTGAGCGGTGTCAATCCGTCAATGTCTTTTCCAAGCGAGTTGACATACTCTTCCACGGGTGAAATATTTCCTGTATCGGCAAAATCATCAGAGAGGAACTTCCTGATGTTGCCGGTGTTGTTCCACCGCAAAAGATGCGAATAGGCAGGCGAATTTGTTTCGTTGAGGCTGAAACCGAAGAACATACGCATAGCCATAATATTGCCATTTTTTATGGACGGAATATATGGATACAACTTCCGGAGCAGAAGAGGGCGTATTTTACTCTGCGGATATTTAGCCCAGAAGTGCCTGATAATGGCCTCTTTAAAAATATTATAGCCTCCAAGCACTTCATCGGCACCTTCGCCGGTAATAACAACTTTTATATTGTTGTCTCTCACCAACTTGGATAGTCCGTACATAGGTGCAGGACTGGTGCGCAGCAGCGGAACCTCGGAGTGCCACACCACCCTGGGAAACCATTCGGCAATATCGTGACTGGTGCATGTAACCGAGTGGTGTGTGGTTTTGAAATATTCGGAAACCTCACGCTGATAAGGTGTTTCGTCAAAATCGTTTTCAGAAAAACCTATTGAGAAAGTATTGAGCTTTCCGGGTCTGATTGTTTTAAGTAGTGCAGTTGTTGCCGAAGAGTCGAGCCCTCCGCTAAGATAGGCAGCCACAGGCACATCGGCACGGAGTCTAAGCGAAACCGAGTCGTTAAGCAGCTGGCCCAGTTCCTCTTTTGCTTCATTAAAAGTACCTATAAAGCGTGGTTGTTTAAAGGCATCCTTTAAATCCCAGTATTTATGTATTGCTGACTTCCCTTCCTTAAAAATCATAAAATGACCGGGAGGCAGTTCGCTGATATCTTCAAAAGCTGTGAATGGTGGGATAGCCACCCAAAATGTAAGAATCTGGTTGATACCCTTTACCGATAGTTTCCGTTCAACACCGGGGTATTCAAATATCGATTTTATCTCCGATGCGAAAATCAGCGTATTATCTTTAATGGTATAAAACAACGGTCGGATACCTACTCTGTCGCGCGCAAGAAAAAGCTCTTTTTTATCTCTGTCCCAAATAGATATGGCAAATTGTCCGTTGAGTTTATTCAGAAATGAGACTCCATACTCCTGATAGAGGTGAACAATAACTTCGGTGTCGCAGTTCGTTTTAAAAGTATGGCCTTTGGCTGTAAGTTCCTCTCTTAATTCGATATAATTAAACACCTCTCCATTGTATGCAATCCAGTATCGTCCGTCAGGAGTGGAGAGTGGTTGTTGACCAGATGCGAGGTCGAGTATGCTAAGCCTGACATTACCAAATGCAGTGCCCGGCTCAAGATAGTAGCCACACTCATCGGGACCGCGATGATTGATACGTGAGAGCATCCGAATAATTGTAGTTCGGGCAGCAGAATCAGAGTGTGCGTGATTGACAGTACCGGCTATTCCACACATAGACAGAGTAGTTTAAAGAGTGACTTTTAATGATTTAAATTTACCAATTAAAAGAGTTTCTTTAACAGGTTTTTTGTGAATAACCGTCATAATTACATCAACAGAAACAAATATGCCGATTAATATAAAATACTATATTAACCGGCATAATATGTAAGATTCCATAATTTACATTTGCCATCGATGAAAGAGAGACAAATGGATACGAATCATTTTTTTGAATCGTAATAAAGTGCTGCTGCTCCTAAAAGTGCAGGATGCTCAAGGTCTGAAACATCAATATAGAGCTTATTCTTAACCTCGGGAAGCAAAAATCCTTCAAGCGACTGGTAGATGCCATCGCGGAAAAGAGGAAGCGATTTACTGATAGACCCACCAAAGATAATTGCCTCAGGTGCAAGCACATAAAGAATATTAGTAATCAGATTTCCTATATGGTTGCCAAACTTGGTAAATGCAGCTATTGCTTCGGGGTCGTTTTTCATTGCAGCATCATACAACTCCTTACCAGTTGTGTCGTAGATTCTTGAAAAGAAATTACTGCCGCAATAGCTCTCAAAGTTACTATTGAAGTATGGCACACAGCCAAACTCGCCAGCGCCACAAGCCACACCGGTATGCAGCTTATCGTTGATGATAATGCCTCCGCCCAAACCGGTGCCTAAGGTGAGACCTACCATGTGACGATATCCCTGCCCTTTACCAAAATACTTCTCGCCAAGCACAAAACAGTTAGCGTCGTTGTTTATAAAGGCAGGCACCTTATATCGTTGTTCAATTTTCTCTTTAAGGTTGAGACCGTTCCAGGCCGGGATATTATTAATTTTCAGAATAATACCTTTTTCTGTATCCAAAAAACCAGGAGTTCCAACACCTATAGAAACCACTTCGGGATGCCAAACTGCCTCGACTGCCTCATAGAGACTCGACAGGATTTCGTCGCACGAACGTGCTGCACCTGTGGGGGTTGAGTGATACTTAACTATTTTCTGATTCTGAATAAGGCCTGTACAAATACTGGTCCCGCCAATATCAATGCCAATGATAAACTCGTTACTCATTACTTCTATTTTACGTTATATTTTTTAAATTCTAAAGCAATTAACCATGTCACTAAATAATCTATATAGAATCCCGCCGAAAAAACTACTATGACGACAAAGCGTTTTCGAGCAGTGACGCCGCAGCACCCATTACTGTTGCATCGGCATCGAGAGGAGAGATACGTACCTCAACATTCTCGCGCAAAAGAGGCAGACAATACTGAAACAACGACTGCTTGAGCGGGGTTGTTATCAGCTCGTCGGCATACGACACCGAACCACCTAGGATAATGACACCCGGATTGAGAATCTGTATCAGATAGCTTATTCCCTTGCCAAGAGCAGAGCCAATTCTCGAAAGCTGGTTTATTGCCATTGCATCGCCGCTTTTGGCTGCATCAATAATCTTTGATGGGGTTATTGATGCCGGATCCTTCAGGAAGTCGGCGCGTAACAGGCTGCTTGTGCCAGTCTCGAGAGTTTCGATGGTCTGACGTACAAGTGCCTGCCCCGAAGCCATGGTCTCGAGACAGCCTATTTTTCCACAATTGCATAACACACCGTGAGGATCGATGGGAATGTGCGAAAACTCACCGGCAAAACCGGTCTGCCCGGTAAAGAGCTTTCCGTTAAGTACCAATCCTAACCCCAAGCCCCACTCTATTAAAATAAGCATCGCGTTGGGAATCTGATAGGCTGCGCCAAATTTCATCTCGGCCAGGGTGCGGGCTTTGGCGTCGTTTTCGAGTACAACCGGACACTTCAACCTGTCGGAAAATAGCCCGGTGAGAGGTTTGCCACCAAAATTCATATACGTGTAGTTGACACCCTG
>JBDHYT010000092.1:0-8473 GCA_039811485.1 Marinilabiliaceae bacterium
TTAAAAAAATCACCTTCTTCGACGACTCACTGCAAGAGCTTCAGAAACAGATAAATCTGCAAGAATCGCATCTTAATAAAGCGGCTGTGGAGCTAACCAATTCACGCAAAAGTGTGTTTGCAAGAATTACAAACTCCATTGAGAGCCAACTCCGCGAACTGGGAATTCCCAATGCTGTATTTGTAATCAGTCACGCTCAAAGCGAAAGTTACCAATCTTCGGGGCGCGACGAGATAGAGTTTATGTTTGCCGCCAACAAAAACGGCACACCCAGTCAGATAGCCAAAGTGGCATCGGGAGGCGAGATGTCGCGTGTAATGCTCAGCATCAAGTCGTTACTATCAGCCGCCAAAGGATTGCCAACAATCATTTTCGATGAGATAGACACCGGTGTTTCGGGCGAGGTGGCCGACAAGATGGGCATTATTATGTCTCAGATGAGCAGCAACATACAGGTTGTTACCATCACCCACCTGCCACAGATTGCGGCCAAGGGAAACCAGCACTTCAAAGTATTCAAAACCGACACTGACCACCATACCTACTCAAGTATAGTGATGCTAAGCCGCGATGAGCGTGTGACCGAGATAGCAAAGATGCTCAGCGGCACGGCTCTCACCGAGGCAGCACTTCAGAATGCCCGCGACCTTATGTCGTAAATAGTAGTTTTTTTTAAAATAGTGGTGATGATTAAACAAAACTATTAGTCAAACCGTTATTAAAGCGATGTTCTGTTCAGATAAAGAACTGTAAGTTGCGTCAAAAGATGTAATCGTGGCAGGATTTTTGTCTGAAAGGAGTGAAAAGGATGAAAAATATCATTCAAATTTGTGTTGTAAAACATATATATTCTATATTTGTTCCTTCAATTAAACTAAGATGATTATGGTAACTAATCTACTACAAGGTAAACGAGGAATTATTTTTGGTGCATTGAACGACATGTCGATTGCCTGGAAAGTAGCCGAGATGGCTAAAGCACAAGGCGCAATATTCACACTGTCGAACACACCAGTTGCCTGCCGTATGGGCGAAGTTATTGAACTTGGCAAACGTTGCAATGCCGAGATAATTCCTGCAGACGCTACCAGTGTTGAAGATTTGCAAAACGTATTCGAGAAGTCGATGGAAATCCTTGGTGGTAAAATCGATTTTGTACTCCACTCTATCGGCATGTCACTCAACGTGCGTAAGGGTAAGGTATATCACGACCTCGACTACAACTTTCTGAATAAGACCCTCGACATTTCAGCCATCTCATTCCACAAGATGCTGCAAGTGGCATTCAAGATGAATGCAATAAGCGAGTGGGGTTCGGTAGTTGCGCTAACCTACATTGCCTCACAGCGTACATTCTACGGATACAACGACATGGCCGATGCCAAATCGCTATTAGAGTCGATAGCACGGAGCTTTGGATACATTTACGGACGCGAGAAGAAAGTACGTGTAAACACAATTTCGCAGTCACCTACAATGACAACTGCCGGAAGCGGTGTAAAAGGTTTCGATGGTCTAATGGACTTTGCCGACCGTATGTCGCCACTGGGTAATGCCACGGCACAGGAGTGTGCAGAGTACTGCGTTACAATGTTCTCCGACCTGACACGCAAAGTGACAATGCAGAATCTCTACCACGATGGGGGATTCTCTAACGTGGGCATGAGCTTAAAAGCTATGACTCAATACAATAAGAGTTTCGACACTGACGATATCGAGAAATTGGACTGATAGAGTAGCTACAAAATCTATTTTCAGAACCATTAAGGGAGTTAAGATACAAATCTTAATTTTCTTAATGGTTTTTCTATTCCAATATAAATTCATCAAAGCTTTCGCCCCTACCCCATCCTTTGGGCAATATCCTGTCAAATGATTTTCTAATACGTTCAAATTTAATTAAATTTGCGGCTTGAATTGCCCACGGCATAATTAAAACACGATTACAATTTTAAAATTATGAATAACTTCCGAATCAACCACCTCAAAGAGCTTGAAGCTGAGTCTATCTTTGTGTTGCGCGAAGTGGCAGCCCAGTTTGAACGTCCGGTGATGCTTTTTTCAGGAGGCAAAGACTCTATTGTGATGTTTCACCTTGCCCGCAAGGCTTTCTGGCCGGGTAAAGTGCCATTTCCACTTCTGCATATCGACACAGGCCACAACTTCCAGGAGACACTCGACTACCGCGATGACCTGATGGACAAAACCGGAGCAAAATGCATAGTCCGTTATGTTCAGGACTCCATCGACAAAGGTCGTGTGGTTGAAGAGAAAGGTTATAACGCAAGCCGCAACAAACTCCAGACAGTCACCCTGTTGGATGCTCTTGAAGAGCTGAAATGCGATGCAGCAATGGGAGGCGGACGCCGCGACGAAGAGAAGGCACGTGCCAAAGAGCGGTTTTTCTCACACCGCGATGAGTTTGGACAGTGGGATCCGAAGAACCAACGTCCCGAATTGTGGAACATATTCAACGGTCGTAAAAATATGGGCGAACACTTCAGGGTATTCCCCATCAGCAACTGGACCGAGATGGATGTATGGCAATATATTCTGATGGAAAATATCGAATTGCCAAGCCTATACTTCACCCACGAACGCGAAGTATTTAACCGTGAAGGAGTTATAATGGCCAATGAGCCGTGCATGACACTAAAACCAACCGAGACAGTGCAAAAAATGCAGGTACGCTGCCGCACCATTGGCGACATAACCTGCACTGGATTGACCCTCAGCACTGCCAACACCATAGAGGACATCATCCACGAAGTAGCAGCATCGAGAGTTACCGAACGCGGCGGACGTGCCGACGACAAACGCTCCGAAGCAGCAATGGAAGACCGCAAACGCGAAGGTTATTTCTGATGTTTTAATTACGGTTGATGATTTAAAAACGAATGTTATGTCTGGAAAAGAAACAGGATATCTGAATATGGAGTTGTTGCGCTTCACCTCGGCAGGAAGCGTTGACGACGGAAAGAGCACACTTATAGGACGATTGCTCTACGACAGTAAAGCAATTTTTGAAGATCAGATGGAGGCTATAGAGGCTGCCAGCGAGCGTGCCGGCCTCGAAAGCGTAAACCTGGCACTACTCACCGACGGACTTAGAGCCGAGCGTGAGCAGGGTATCACCATTGATGTGGCGTACCGCTATTTTGCAACACCCAAGCGCAAGTTTATTATTGCCGACACCCCGGGGCACATTCAGTACACCCGCAATATGGTAACGGGAGCAAGCACTGCAAACGTAGCACTCATTCTTGTGGATTCGCGCCACGGAGTATCGGAACAAACCCGCCGCCACGCATACATAGCATCGCTGCTGCAGATTCCTCATGTGATATTCTGTATAAACAAGATGGATCTTATCGGCTACAGCCAGGATAAGTTTGATGAGATTAAAAACGACCTCGAAAACATTGCCACCAAGCTGTCGGTGAAAGATATCCGCTATGTGCCAATAAGTGCGCTTCATGGCGATAATGTGGTGGAACGCTCGAAAAACATGAACTGGTACGAGGGGCCAACATTGATGTTCCTGCTCGAAAACATACACATTGCCAGCGACGAGAATCTCGACGACTTCAGATATCCGGTTCAATACATCATCCGACCGCAGACCACCGAATGGCACGACTACCGGGGTTATGCCGGACGTATTGCAAGCGGTTCGATAAAGGTAGGCGATGCCGTTAAAGTGCTGCCATCGGGCTTCACATCGAAGGTGAAAAGCATCGACATGTTTGAAGAGCCGCTACAGGAGGCCTTTGCACCACAATCGGTTTCTATTACTCTCGAGGATGATATCGACATCAGCCGTGGCGACATGATTATCAAGGAACACGACACCATTACTGCCAGCCAGGATGTGGAGGTGATGCTTTGCTGGTTCAACGACCGCAAGATGGTCCCGCGCGGAAAATATGTAATCCGTCACACATCGGCCGAAGCCAAGTGCATGATTACCAACATCGAATACAAGATGAACATCAATACTCTCGAAAAAGAGGAAAACGACAAAGAGGTGGGAATGAACGACATAGCAAGGGTGACACTGCGCACCACCAAACCACTGTTCTTCGATTCGTATAAGACAAACCGAAATACCGGAAGCCTTATCCTTGTTGACGAGGCCACCAACGAAACCGTGGCTGCCGGAATGATAATATAACAGGTTGAATAACAATAAAGAGAGCCGTCCATCAATACTGTGGACGGCTCTCTTTTTTATACCGAAGTATTATCAATCCAATATCGACCTCATAATAATCAAAAGATCCAAAAACAAACTTCGCGTAACGAAATATTTCAGCTCTTTATCAATTTTCAAATTATCAACGGCAGCAACTATGCTTACAACATATTCCAGATTATCATGCGAAGAGGCAAGCATCGCAGAACCAAGGCAGTAATAAATGATCTCCAACTGGTTAAATTCGGTTCTATTGCCAAAATATCTCTTTATATCTACATTTTTTTCATCTTCAGGATCATACGAAGGAACATTGTGCTGGACAAAAAAATCGTTGATTAACTGCAACATACCATAATCGGGATGGTTCCGATGTGCTTCGGTAACAAATTCAGCAAACTTTTCGCTATCGGAATTTTTAATGCTCAGAGCTTCACAAACTAGAGTTGCAGGATGACCCGGCATCAGTTTCCGCAGTTTATTTAAACTCTCTTCGTTCACCTTATCTTCAACCAAATCCTTCAGTATATCGAGGAAATGGCCAACAGCACTTTTTGACGGCATCTCATCACCTTCTTTAAGCCCCAGAAATTCGGGAGACACCTTCTGCTTATGAATCTTAAATGATTTGAAGAAACCCAACTGCTCATAATAAGCATCAAGAATTTCGTCGGAACAATATTCCTGATTCAATTTATGGAGCAAAGTCCACAATTCGTCAGCCTCGCCCTGGGTGAGTGTCTTAAGATTATCAAACAGATGGCAGAAACGCTCTTCGTCTTCTGTCTTTTCCACCACATCATCAGCGGAACCAATTCCTTCCATATATTCGTAACCGTCTTCACCAACGGCTTTTTTCATTTTTTCGTGATATTTCTGTTTGGTAGTGGCATCCACGTCCTCCGGAAGGAACAACATCGGCTTGCCATTCACACCACACTCTATTTCAATTAGTTCGATATCGTCGGTATCCTCTTCGAGAATATATTTTATTGTATCGCGGTAAAGTTTGCAGGGTTCAATTCCAAGGTCGCCGGCATACTCTTCGGCTGCAAGAATGATGTTGTGTGCAAGGGTATAATCGATGGTTTTGAACTCCATGTTACCCCTGATGGATTTAACAAGATCGTTATATTCATCAATCGGGTAGTTGAAGCAATAGGTACCGTCCTTAATGCCGAGAGCCATCAAATCGACAAGAAAAAAGCCGGCAGTAATATTTCCGTTGCTGTGACGACGAGCCACTACAACGTCGGCTAACTTAGCCGTTTCCCAGTTGGTATTTACCAAACATTCGTAAACAGGTAATGTACGTGCCTTTTTACGGATATAGTTTTCGGGTGAAAGTGGGGCAGATTGTGTTCCTTTTTTCGACATTGAATCAATATTTATTTATTGTGGCAAAAATACCATTAGTATAGGATTATTCGACTAAAACCAACCTTTTCTTTTAAAGTGGGTGTAAAGCAAGATAACGATGGCAATCATAACGCCCCATAGCACAAAGTAACCGTAACGCCACGACAGCTCGGGCATACTTTGGAAGTTCATCCCATAGACGCCAACCAAAAACGTTAGCGGAATGAATACTGCCGAAATTGCAGTTAACGTCTGCATAACCTTATTCATGCGATAACTGATATTGGCCATGTGCAACTCACGAAGATTGTTGGTCATCTGGATATAAAAATCGACATTGTCGAGCATCTGAAGCAAGTGATCGTTAATATCGGTAAAATAGCGAAGATTGGCCGCAGTTATCTGTTCGTAATCACCACGCGCCAAACGACTTGTGGCCTCACGAAGCGGATATATACTCTTTCGTAAAATGAGCAGATATCGGTTAAGCCTCTGGATACGGTGAAGATAATGGGTATGGTCGCTATTCTTACTCATTGCTGGTTCAAAGTTCTCAACCATATCGGCAAGTTCCTCTATTACACCATAGTAGCTATCAACACACGTATCGATGATGGAGCAAAAAAGATAATCAGAACCGCGGTTAACAACCATACCACTGTTGGCCGACAGGCGTTTACGCAATGGTTCAAGCACTTCGCCCGGTTGCTCCATAAAGGTTATAACAGTATTCTCTTTCAGCAATACGGCAATCTGCTCACCCGATAGTTTTTTTGT
This sequence comes from Marinilabiliaceae bacterium, assembly GCA_039811485.1. Taxonomy (GTDB): domain Bacteria; phylum Bacteroidota; class Bacteroidia; order Bacteroidales; family Marinilabiliaceae; genus JAGPIS01. The sequence continues at coordinate 6,332 of JBDHYT010000092.1, forward strand.
TTCACCATCCATCGAAAATAATTTCAATATAACCATCAGAGAACCATCAAGCTGATCGAGCTTAGGTCGTTGGGTGGTGTTGGCAATATCTTCGATAAACAACGGATGTATCTGAAACGAATTTCCTAACGAGGAAAGAACTCTAACGTCATGGACACCTGCAACATTTATCCATGTCAGACCGCAATTCCCTTTAAGCTGCTCTATGTAATCCAACCCAACAACCCCATCGGCAACCTGTTCGCCATCGAAACAGATACGCCTGACTGATGGTTCAAACTCTCTGTTGCGCCCTACATAAACCACCGAGCCAGGGGGCAAACCGGCTTTCTTCGACACCTGACGATTCATAATTTCAGCTACTCCTTTCATTTTTTAACCGGATAGTAAGCTGCCTTGGCCATATCTTTCAGATTCCGAAGCGGCGTAGGAGGATTCAGTTTGGCCGCCAGAAACTGCCACACTTTCAACCTTATCTCGCGACTCTGCTTAGGGTCGATACGGTCGAAGGAGTGACCACCTGGAATATCCTGAAATATTTCGTGGGAAAAACTCTTCCCGTCAGCCTTTAGTGCCTTTATAAGATGCTCAACCTCAAGAACATTAACATCGTCATCGTTGGTATTGGTATAGATAAGCAGAGGTGTGTTCCTGAATTTTTCGGTATTCCACGCAGGTGAACGACGGCGGTATTCAGCCACATTATCCTGTGCCGTTTTGCCAATATGGTATCCGGCCGAAAAGAGCGCACGATACTCATCATCGTAATATCCCATGCGCGCCACAAGGTCGGAAACCGGCACACCGGCATAGGCAACCTGATACTTTTCGGGATGGTCGAAAATGCTGAAAAGCGTAATAAGTCCGCCATGACTCCAGCCAATGATTCCCACATGCGTAGCATCGACAAAAGGGTAATTCTCAACCATATAGTCGCGACTGGCAGTTACGTCGTCAACTTCACGGCCACCATAATCAATTGTCTTCCAGAACGATTTGCCGTAACCGTTACTTCCCCGGTATTCGGGTGCAACAACAATATATCCCTGTGCCATCAGTTCCCTTACTATATGGGTATGATAAGTGCTGAAGTTTCCATGAACACCGCCGTGAGGCAACACAATAAGCGGATATTTCTTTTCAATATCGATATTAAGAGGGATAAAAACGTAACTCCAGAATTTCAGGGGATTGTCAACACCCATTGCTGTTGGGTTGGGTTTGTTAGCCACTGCCGGACCGCATATAAATACCTTGTCGATGAAAGCAACATCGCCAACCCTCGAAAACCATAGCTGGTCATCGGCAATCTTCTCCAGACGGTCGAATGAGTGCTCCATATCGGCGATCTGCTGTTTAAGCGCACCAATCTCTTTCTGAATCTCTTCAATGGTCTGACTTCGCAGGGTTGTCAGCAATAACAATCCGATAACAACAAAATAGTATTTCATGGCCTATATGTTTTGAAGTAAATTTAGCTAATTTTCTTCATAATTGGCACAAAACCAGAAATCAAGAATTAAAATATTTGATTGTGTGAATTGATTTTACGATGAAACTTTCTTATTTTCACCCATAAATTTAATGCAAAACGCAATGCTTAAAATACATATTAACGAAAATTCCAAACAGGCGAGACTTTTTGCCGAATTCGCTAAAACTTTGCCTTTCGTGAGAGTCATAGAGACTGAAAAAAAGAAAAAACAAAAATACAGCACTTATTGAAGAAAATAGAAAAACCATAATCAAACGCAGCCCCTCCTTTAGCTCCATATTTCCCATTATTGGGGCACAAAACATAAAATGCTCCGTTTTATACAGAACCACGGAGCCAATCTCCGTGCAGTTGGTATAAATCCGAAGCATTGGGAAATTTTACATCAAAAGTTCAACAATAGCAAATCTATTAACGGATTTAACTCTAAACTAAGTCGTTCATCAAAAGTATCAACACCCCTTAAAGATTTTGGATTATCAAAAAAAAAAACGAAACATATAAGTTGCAAAGCAGATTGGGGCGAGTTTCTGGGCAAATATGATATTTTGTGCTAAACGCAATGATAGATAAGTTGATACCAGATTAAAGTCCAAGTGCCTTCGCCATTTTAAGGAGTTCCTTTGAAAACCGCTTGTAACGCTTTT
>JBDHYT010000093.1:0-8450 GCA_039811485.1 Marinilabiliaceae bacterium
GTCGGGGTACCAGGATTCGAACCTGGGACCCCCTGCTCCCAAAGCAGGTGCGCTAGCCGGACTGCGCTACACCCCGAAAATTACTTTTGTATTTTTAACTACCCATTGGGATTGGTAGTTTTTTGTCGGGGTACCAGGATTCGAACCTGGGACCCCCTGCTCCCAAAGCAGGTGCGCTAGCCGGACTGCGCTACACCCCGAGTTGCTGTTGGTTGTGTTTCCAAAAGCGATGCAAAAGTAACTCTTTTTTTAATCTATCCAAAAAAAAGATGCCGTTTTTAACAAGAAATTTCAGAATTAATGGTTAAGTGGTTTATATTCTGATGTATAAAAATAAAAAAGGCCGTAATTAAAACGGCCTTAAATAAAAAATTAAAGTTCCAATTCTCCGGGGCCTTGAATAAACCTTATGTCGCGCGGGATACCGGCTTTGCCAATTTTGTCGAGATCGGCTTGCAGTTGCTCGCCAATATTGCTTAGCCGGTTCATTGTCTCCTTGGCATTATCGTAATCGCCATCGCCTTGAAGAGTCAGTATTAGTGCCGATAATTCGTTCATTGCGCTGTTCATCTTGTCAAAATCAACCAGATAACGACCTGTCTCAGAATTGACCGAGAAAGCGCCATTTTCTCTGAAGAAGTTGAAACACATCATGTTGGCTTTCCCGTGTGCACTTGCTGCCCCCAAAACGTACCGAACGGAATATGCCTGCCATAAAGGTAACATAGTTTTCGCGCATATCTTTTCCCTTTAATTCACCCATCTTTGTGAGCTGATTTACAAGATAGAGTCCGAGGATATCGGCTTTTGCCTCTTCTATTGATGTGCCAAGCTCTTTCATGTTTTCACGTACTCCGCCTTTGCCGTTGATTGTGTTTTTGATACCAAGACCGTGGGCAACTTCGTGGAACATTACGTTTTCGAAAAATGCATCGAACTTAACGAATTGCTGCTGGGTTGTGTCGATAACCAATTTGCTGATAGGCAGCAGAATGTTGTCAAATTTGGCCTGCATGGCATTTTTAAGCTGTAGCTTGCGGCTACCTTTCTCAATATGTACTCTTGGGTCGTTGGGAAGGTTGATGGCAATGGTTTTGCTGCCGGCGTTGCAGTCGCCTCCATAAAATATTACATCGTATGCACCAAGGTCGGAGTCGCTGCCGGGCACTTCACTCTTGTAGGCATCGGCAACGGGTAGCGACTTTTGAAGCGTTGGCAGTAGTGCTGCAAAACGGCTCAGTTTCTCGCTCCACGTCTTGTCTTTCACCAGAATATATGATTCAAATGAGGTGCGGGTACCAAAAAGTTGGTCCTCATAGTTTTCAATCGGACCCACCACAAAGTCGATGGTGTTGTTTTTCATACTCATCCAAGCCATGTCGCTCTCAAAATAGTTGTCTCTAAGCAAATCTTGGGCACGTAGCTGAAGATATGTACGAAAACCTTCGTCATCGGCAAGTTCTGCTGCCTGATTAAGTAACCCGGCAACTTTTGTAAGCTCATCCTTATAGTAAACACTGTATGGCACAACCTGCAGATTTTTGTTCCCGTCGCGTATAATGATGCTGTACTGGTTGTTTTTTTCCGGGTTATCCCATGCTTCAAACTCCTCTTTTGTCATATCGGCCGGGTAGAAGCCTGCTCCTGCCGGTTTTTCGCCAATTCCTTTTACGAACGATTTGTTACCGTTGAGACGTTCCCAGGGGCCGTAGTTGATAAGAATGAAATTTTTCAGATTCTCGTCGTTAGTGTTGTCTAACAGTACATCCTTATCTCCCCAAGCCTGTTTCCAAAACAGATTATCCATTATTTCGGCAGCCTGATAGAGAAGTGGAAGCATTCTTTTCTCGTTATCAGTTAGTTGGGTGATATCGGTGGTTAGCTTAAAAGGGACAAACTCACCTACCTTCTCGGCCAAGTTGGAATCCGACGGTTCGTAATTTTTTGGCGGTTGTTGACAAGAACTCAACATAAATGCAAATCCTCCTAAAATAATTGGTAATGTTTTCATTATCTGTATTTTATATGATTGTCTGTTCCTTATTTGTCGAATATTAGATTTAATTCGATAATCTCCGGTCGGTTTCCGGTGCGAACCGGCGGTCCCCATGTGCCGAAACCTGTGCTGACGATGAAGTGGGTATTGCCCTTTTTCATATAGCCGCGTCCCAGTTCAAAAACCTTATCTGTAATGTATCCCAATGGCCAGAGCTGACCGTAATGTGTGTGCCCCGATAGGTGTATGTCGGCTCCCGATGCTGCGGTCTCTTCGAAATCGTGGGGCTGATGGTTTAGCACAATCACCGGATAGTCTGTGTCAACCTCCGTCATCAGCTGGCTGATTGTTGTACGGTGACGGCCTGCCCACATATCTTTTGCTTTATCGTCGCGCCCAACCAAATAAAACGAACTGTCGATAAATGCTGTTTCGTCGCGCAAAATATTGATTTTGTGATTTTTAAGATATTCCATCGCCACTTCGGCACCACCAATATACTCATGATTGCCAGGCACAGCCCAGACCCCAAGAGGTGCATCAAGTTTCGACAGTGCTTCACCAAGGTTTTGGTCTATCACCGGTTTCACATCTTCGTCGATAACATCGCCCGCAAGAAGAATTATATCGGGCTTAAGACTGTTTACCTCGGTTACCAATTTTGCGGTTTTTCGTGGACCTATTATTGTGCCAAGATGGATGTCGGAGAGCGCAACAACTTTTATGTTCTTACGTGCTCCGGCACTCTTCGCTATTTTGATATTGTGTGTTACAATCTTTGGAAACCAGGCATTTATGTGGCCACCGACGATGGTTATTGTAACAATTGCTACCGTTGCCAAGCCTGTTGCGCTTTTTAGTTTTATGTAACTTAGTGATTCTCTGTCGGGAAGAAAGTGGAGAATACTGTCGCTTAATCTTACTAAGTCGATGGCAGCCAATGCCATCACAAAATACAACATACCAGCAAACCAGAAAGCACCCATCCAATGGAGGGTGACTGATAGTGGCGAGTACCAGGTGCTGTCGAGCCATCGTCCAACAGGATAGGATATCAGAAATAGTAGCATAAGTGCAGTGAACCAGGGGATTAGGTTCTTAAATTGTTCCAACGCCTGAACACCGCGTAGATAGATATAGTAATTCACCAAAAAATGAATTGTAAAAAATACCGAAAGAAAAATTGCTTTTGACATTGTATTGTTTGACTGTTTTGATGGTATAACTTTTAGAAGTTTATCGGATTATTAACAAGTTTATTAATAAATAGTTGATTATTTTTGTGCAACCTTTTCCGAATGGGTGAAGATAGGATAATAATTTCGATTTTAAAGTTATCATGAGTGAAAGTAAAAAACCAACAGCCTCTCTTTTTGCCGGTCTCACATTGATTGGCCTTTCATTTGTTTGTAAGGCAATGGGTTGGAATACAGTGTTTTATGTGCTGTTGGTAATTGGAATAATTTTAAAATCTCGGTTTTTGGTTCAATCCATCCGGCAGGGACGAATCAAGGCCGGCCCGGCTCTTTATATGCTTTTCGCAGGAGTTATACTTGTGATAACATCTGTTATTCTTAGACATAACGATATTCTGCTCCGATTGTCGGCATCCTTATTGATTGCCGGAATAGTCTTGAAATGTATGTTTGTAGTACTAATGATAGTAAAAAAGATTAAATATAAATCAGTAAGTCATTTAAAATGAAAAAGGTAATCTTGTCAGTTTTGATTTTCATTTCATTATCCGTTTCGGCTCAGCGAGGGCTCAAACCAGGTTTCGACAAAGCCGAATATACCGAGATGCTCCGTATGGCATCGGCCTTTGCCGAGGATAGTTTTAGCATTGCTGCAAGTATCGAACCGCCTATCTCTTTTGTACATAAATACCGGTCGCCGGTTATGGGGCTTGAAAACCGATGGGATTTATGGATTTCGGGCGACACGGTGGCTGCCATCAGCATTCGTGGGAGTGTGCCCAAAGCATTGAGTTGGACTGCCAATTACTATGCTGGAATGGTAGCGGCAGAGGGTAAAATGGTTTTGGGCGATACCGTTGTCTATAAACTGACGGATAACAGCATGGCGTCGGTGCATGCCGGCTGGCTCATAGGCACTCTTTACCTGTCGAAAGATATATTGCCGAAGATAGACTCGTGCTATAAGGCGGGTATTCGCAACTTTTTTGTAACGGGACATAGTCAGGGAGGCGCAATATGCTTTCTTACCACTGCATTGTTGCGTCAGAAACAGGCCGATGGACTATTGCCTGCCGATATATGTTTCAAAAGTTACAGCAGTGCTGCCCCAAAGCCGGGGAATACAGTATTTGCCTACGAATATGAAGCAATGACTGCCGGCGGATGGGCCTTCAATGTGGTAAACCCCATCGACTGGGTGCCTGAAACACCTTTGTCGGTGCAGACAATTGACGATTTTCCTGCCAATAATCCATTCACTGATGCGAAGAAAATGATAAAGGCAAAAAAAATGCCCGACAGGCTTAAATATTCGGTGCTTTATGCCCAGTTGACCAAGCCTACTTATAAATCGGAGCGACGGTTGAAGAGATATCTTGGCTCTACCGTAGGCAAAATGGTTGAGAATCAGGTGGCCGGGTTCAGACAGCCCGATTATGCCGAGACAGCATGCTATATGCGCACTGGCGTTACGGTAGTGCTGAAGCCCGATGCCGTTTATTACGGCCTGTTTCCCAGAGTATCGGACGATAAGTTTCTGCATCACATGTTTAATGCCTATAAATTCTTAATTGATAAGTATTAATGTTAATTAATTAAAATGGCGACAAAACTCATCTTTTTGTGTTTTAGCATCTCCTTATATTAGCACCTCAAAAAAAATATCAATGATAACCATCAAGGAAGTAGTAGATAAAAAAACGGTCAACGATTTTGTTTCACTGCCTTACCAGCTCTATAAAAATCATCCTTACTGGGTGCCGTCGATGCGTGCCGATGAAGAGAAGGCTATCCGTCCCGATACCAATCCTGCTTTCGATTACTGCAAGGCCAAGTTTTGGGTTGCCTATCGCGATAATAAGTGCGTTGGGCGTATTGGAGGCATAATAATTGACTTGTGGAACGAGAAAAACTCGGCACGATACGGTCGTTTCACCCGCACCGAATTTATTGATGATGCCGCAGTTAGCCGCTTGCTTTTTGAAACTGCCGAAAAGTGGCTCCGCAGCCAGGGCATGGAGTATGTGCATGGTCCGCTCGGCTTTTCAAACCTCGACCATCAGGGAGTACTTGTCGAAGGGCATGAGTGGTTGCCGTCGGTGGCCTCCGATTACCATTTCGAGTATTACCATCGTCATTTTGAGGCTCTTGGCTATCAGAAGGAGATTGACTGGATTGAGTTCCGTCTCACTTTTCCCGACGCTCTTCCCGAAAAATCGTACAAGGTTGCCGATATGTTGAAATCGCGTTTCGGCCTTACCACATTGAATTTTACATCTGCCAAAGAGCTCGAACCCTATAAAGAGAAGGTGTTTGCCCTCTTTAATCAGGCATTTAAGGATCTTTTTGGCACCTATGTACTGCCTCCTGCAATGATAAAGTTCTATGTCGATAAATATTTTCCGTTGCTGCAACCTAAGTATGTCAAAATTGTTTTAGACAAAGAGGGCGGGATGGCCGGTTTTCTGATTGCTCTCCCGTCGCTTTCGGCAGCAATGAAGAAGGCTGATGCAAAGCTCTTTCCTTTCGGATGGTATCATCTGCTGAAGGCAATGAAGCATCCCAAAGAGATTGACCTTATGCTCACCGGTGTGCGTCCCGAATTTCAGAAATTGGGAGTAGCCGCATTACTGATGAATGAACTGTGGCTCACAGCAAAGGCCGACGGGGTGAAGTATGTAGAGACTACCGGAATGCTCGAAAACAATAGTGTGGCAATTCAGATGTGGAAATCATTCGACCATATTCAACACAAGAGAAAACGTTGTTATATTAAAAAATTGTAGTAAAAACTAATAGAGAAAAACATGCTGAAAAGAATTCCGAAACAGTGGATTCATACTGTCGAAAGTTATATTATTATTACTTTCGCATTGGTTATCAGTGCAATAGGTTGGGTTGGATTCCTTATTAAATCCAATATCGTTGCCGGTGGGTTGATGGGTCTATCAACTCTCATTTATATGTACACCGGTTTACCGGTTGGACCTGTTAACTTTGTGATGAACGCAGTGCTCATACTCTTTGCAATGAAGATTCTGGGACGCGGATTTGGATTCAAAACCATCTATTCGCTCTCGGTATTATCAATACTGGTATATGTGCTTCAGGTTTATATGACCGAACCTATTGTGCCCGATAAGTTTATGGCAGCCATCATCGGAGGTAGCTTAATCGGTTTCAGCATCGGTATTCTTCTCACCCAGGGAGGCAGCACGGGTGGAACCGAGATAGTGGCTATGATGGTCAATAAATACCGGAATGTAAGCCCCGGACGTGTGATGATGGTGTGCGACGTTGTTATTATTGGTAGTAGCTTTATTTATTTTCGTGATATTGAGGCACTTGTGTATGGTTATGTGGTTATGGGTCTTATGTCGGGCCTTGCCGATATGGTGCTCACAGGCTCCAAACAATCGGTGCAGATATTCATTGTCTCCAAGAAAACTCCCGAGTTGGCCGAAGCCATCCTTGCCGAGGTACCAAGAGGAATGTCGATACTTAACGGAAAAGGATTTTATACCCAGGAGGATCGTGAACTTATTATCATGATAGTTCGTAAAACCGAAATGCATGAAGTTCTCAGGATTGCGAAAGAGCTTGATCAGGAGGCATTTATATCTGTGGCAAACGTGATGGGTGTTTATGGTAAAGGATTCGAACAGTATCGTCCGCCATTAAAATCTCCATTAAATCAACTAAAAGATAAGGCCGGGAATTAATTGTATCGATAAAATTTATATATTTAACCGATGAGAGATGTTAAAATCTCTAATCGGTTATTTTTTTACTTCTAAATCCGGTTTTGCTGATGCTGAAAAAGGTGCCTCATACCTATGTTATTGTATTTTTTATAATAATAATTGCTGCCGTGGCAACGTGGTTTATTCCGGGTGGCCGATATGAGTCTGTGATGGACGCCGATGGAACCGGGTCGCTTCGTTTTGTCTCTGCACCCGGCAATCCTCAGTCGTGGCAGGTGATGACGGCCTTTATCGACGGTTTCGCCAAATCATCCGGAATCATTGCTTTTATACTTATCATTGGTGGTGCATTCTGGATTATAAACTACACCAAAGCAATCGACACCGGTATCTCCTCTTTTCTGAATTCTGTCTCCCGGCTCTCGCACATTGGAGTAATACGGTTTTTGGGCGTGCATAATATTATCATTACCATGGTGATGTTACTTTTCTCGGTTTTTGGTGCTGTGTTTGGCATGAGCGAGGAGACCATAGCCTTTATTGTTATTGTTGTACCTCTGTCCATATCAATGGGTTACGATAGTATTGTGGGTGTATGTATGGTGTTTGTTGGCGCAGGTATTGGTTTTGCCGGTGCAGTGCTAAATCCTTTCACCATCGGTATTGCCCAGGAACTGTCGGGACTGCCTATGTTTTCAGGAATAGGGTACAGGTTAGTTTGTTGGTTTATAATCACTTTTGTAGGTATTGCATATACACTTTGGTACGCTTCGCGCATCCGCACAAATCCTAAGTCATCGTTGGTGTATGATGATGATGGGTACTGGCGTAGCCGTTCGGCTCACAGCGATGACGTTGTGGCTATGCCGGTTACGGGCAAGGCTTGGTGGGTATGGTCTGTTATTACCTCTGTTTTTATTATCTATTCTTTATATTTTCCACTCACTACCCTGGTTGCAGGCACTCACCGTCTCGAAGGGTTGCCCATTCTGCCTCTTGCCGCAGTCGCATTTTGTGTGGCTGGTTTTCTGTCGCTCAGGCGTTCGCTCCATCTTTTTATACTCAATCTGTTGGGTTTCACTATTTTCGTGCTTGTGGTGGGTGTGATGGGCTACCAGTGGTATATCACCGAGATTGCCGGACTCTTTATGGCAATGGGACTTGCGGCGGGGTTTGCCGTTGGGCTCGATGCAAGTGGAGTAGCCCGACAGTTTATTGATGGTGCCAGGGATATTATGTCGGCAGCCTTGGTTGTGGGGCTTGCCGGAGGTATCATAGTGATTCTCGAAAACGGAAATGTGATCCACTCCATACTTCATTATATGGCTGCCGGAATGAATGAGTTCGGTAAAGTGGCAAGTATTGGTGTTATGTATCTCATTCAGACGGGTATAAACATCATTATCCCGAGTGGTTCGGCCTAGGCGGCACTTACGATGCCGATAATGGCTCCCTTCAGCGATTTGATTGGCATTTCGCGCCAGGCAACGGTTATGGCATTTCAGTTTGGCGACGGATTTACCAATATGATTACCCCAACATCGGGTGTGCTTA
>JBDHYT010000094.1:0-8434 GCA_039811485.1 Marinilabiliaceae bacterium
CAATAACCAATGTTAATCCATCTGATATTGAATACATGGAGGTGTTAAAGGATGGAGCTGCTGCTGCTATTTACGGTTCGGTGGATGACAATGGAGTTATTATTGTTACTACCAAGCGTGGTAAGGCTGGTGATGTAGTGGTAGATCTAAACTCTTATCTGTCGATGACTCGAATTGCAAACCAACTTGACCTATTAGATGCACAAGGTTATGTAAAAGTACATAAAATGATGTATGAGAATGCTGGTGAGTCACTTCCTGCCTATATCAATTCACCAATAAGAGCAAATACCAACTGGCAGGATGAATTGCTTCGTGATGGTCTGGCTCAGAATCATAGTATTGGTATTAGAGGCGGTGTTGAAAACCTTACTTTCTCGCTTTCATCCAATATATCTAAAGATAAAGGCATATTCATGGATAATAGCTACAATCAGCAAAATGGAAGACTAAATGTAAATTTCAAAAAGTCAATTTTTGATGTTTCAACCCAGATTAGCTTTGCTTCATATAAGAGTATGCAACCCAATTTTAGTCTTAAAGAAGTATATATGATATCACCACTTGTGCCAGTTTACGACCCAAGTGAAAAATATGGTTTTGGATTAACTAATAAGGATGGTCTCCCTAATAATGTTAACTCGGTAGCTCGTGAGCATTTTGTTACAAGTTGGACGAAAGGTCAGGATTTAACTGCCAATTTTTCTGTGGCTGCTAATTTTACAAGTTGGTTGCAATATAAAACCAGTTACTCCTATCGTGGTTTAAATACTCAGGCTTATTATCACAGACCTGCTTATGTGGCCGACCCTAAAGTGCCTAATGAGTATCCTTATTACGATGAAACCCGTACTTATTGGGAAGAGCAGGTTATTGACAATGTTCTGTCGTTTAATAGAATGTTCGATCGTCACTCTGTAAGTGCAATGTTGGGAAGTTCGGTACAGAAAAATCAATCTAATTGGAACTCCGTAGCTGTTGAAGGGAAAACTACCATATACTCTGTGAAAAATGGGAAATTGGAAACTACAATCAGGCCTGGTGGTTTTTTAGACGAATACTTTATGACCATAGGTGCTGGCAGTGGTGGTACTTTTAGTGGCAATGGCTCCAAATATGAATACAATAGAGCGTCGTTCTTCGGACGATTGAATTACTCTTTTGCCGATAAATATCTTGTTCAGTTTACAATGCGTAGGGATGGTTCATCTAAATTTGGTAAGGATAACCGATGGGGTAACTTCCCATCCATAGCTTTGGGATGGAGAATAACCCAAGAGGAATTTTTCCCTGAAGTTGATGCCATATCTAATATCAAGTTACGTGGTAGCTGGGGTCGTTTGGGTAACGAAACTGCTCTGGGATATTATGACTTCCAATCATTAATCGAGTCTGATAATGGATTGTGGTATGGATATGTACAAGGTAATGGTGAAAATCCATGGCCAGGAAGTACTTCCCCCGCATTTGAGAATCGTACATTGAAATGGGAAACTACCGAATCCTTAAACATTGGTGTGGACTATGGATTATGGGCTAATAGTCTGACAGGTGCTTTAAACTTCTATCAAACTAATACAAAGGATCTTCTAATTGTCAAGCAGATGCCTCCTTCTGCGGGTGTTTACAATCCTATTCTTAATGTGGGTGAGATACGTAACAGAGGTTTTGAATTTGAGGCTAATTACAACAATAAAAAAGGTGAGTTTAGTTACAATATCGGGCTTAATCTCTCCACTTTAAATAACGAGGTGGTTAGTTTGGCCGAAGAGGGACAGGTGTTATACGGAACCGGTTTAAAGTATGGTACTGAACACTTCCCTACTCAAACTAAGGTGGGTAAACCGATAGGTGCGTTCTTCCTATATAAAACCAATGGTCTGTTCCAGACTCAGGATGAGGTAAATAAGTATGTGAATAAGGATGGCGTATTGTTGCAGCCGTCAGCAAAACCAGGAGATGTTCGATTTGTTGATACCAATGGTGATGGTGAGATAAATGATGACGATAAGGTTTATTGTGGCTCGGGAATGCCAAAGTTAGAGGTGAATATAAATGCCGGAGTTGAATTTAAAGGTTTTGACTTCTCTTTTTTAATAGGTAGTGGATGGGGAAATAAGCTTTACAATGGTAACCGATATTTTTATGAGGGCATGAGCTCGGGAAGTAATATGCTCACTTCCACGCTTAATGCATGGACTCCGTCGAATATATCCACTAATGTGCCCCGGGCAGTATTGGGTGATCCTAATGGGAACTCTCGCGAAAGCGATAGATTTCTTGAAAAAGGTGATTTTATCAGACTCAGGAATATTCAATTGGGTTACTCATTGCCCAAAAATATCATAAGTAGGGCAGGATTTGAAAAAACACGACTTTATGTGAGTGGTGATAATATTTATACATGGACAAAATACGATGGTATAGATCCTGAGTTTGGTACATCGAGTGTATTTAATACCGGAGTTGATAACTTGATATTCCCTTTTACCCGCTCTTTCGTGGTAGGTATTCAGGTTACATTCTAAATAACAGATTCATTTATTGTTACTTATAGTTAAATGTAATATTATGAAAAAACTATTATATATCGCAGGAATTATTGTTGCAGTTATGTTCACTGCATGTGACGATCTGCTAACAGTAGAGTCTCCGGATAAGTTGACTTCCGGTACTTTTTGGAGAAATCAGGAGGATGCATTACAAGGCCTGGCTGCATCATACTCTATGCTTGAGGCTGCTTATGATGTGTGGGAATTTGCGGAGGTAAAGTGGCCGGTTGAAGCATATCGCGAGGATTTGGTTAATTTAGGTGAGGATGCCCTTAACTATCCGAATTGGGTTGAGTTGAGTAACTTTAATTACACCAATGGAAACAGTCAGGTGGCACTTTTTTGGGCAGCCAATTATCGTGGCCTGAATTACACCAATCAGGTGATTGAAAAGGTTGGCGCAATGTCGGAAGATAAAATTGATCCGGCAGTTAAGGAGTTGATTATTGGTGAAGCATATTTTCTAAGAGCTTATTATCACATGAAGGTGTTGTTGAATTTTGAAAGGATTATTCTTCGTGATAAATATGCAACTACTCAGGCTGATCTTTTAGTCGGGCTGTCAAATAGAAACGAAGCGTGGAGTTTGATTACTGCCGACTTTAAGGAAGCCGCTAGTCGATTGCCCAAAGAGAGAAAACCAAGTGAGTTAGGACGGGCAACTTCAAATGCTGCGAATGCATATCTGGGGTTCGCCTACCTGACAATGGCAGCAGAGCAGCAGGATAAAAAATCTGAATATCTGGGGAAAGCAGAAACTGCATTAGTTAATGTAACCGGCTTTAGCCTGATAAAAGATTTTATTAGCATGTTCGATGGTAGTAATAAAAATAGTGATGAGTCTGTGTTTGAGCTTCAGTTTAGCGAAACTACCGCCAATGGAGCATGGTATCGGACTGCACTTCATAGATGGATAGGGGTTTCGGAACTTGATGGATGGGATGAGATTTTGCCCAGCCAAATGCTTATGAATGAGTTTATGAAAGAGGGTAAAACTTCGACATTTGGAAATTACGACTCCAGATTATATGCCTCAATTTTCTTTAGAGATCCATATTTTAATGATGGCACAGGTAAGGTTTATGGTTCCGATTATGATGATTGGTTTCATGAGTGGGATAAAGATGCCAATGGTAACTGGATTCCGGGACCTGCCTATAATAAACCGGCCTTTAGAAAATACCTCCCGCGTACATTAGAGGGATTGGGAAAAAGCCGCACAAGTCTTAATGTTCCTCTTATGAGATATTCAAATGTGCTGCTTATGCTCGCTGAGGTTTATGCACAGCAAGATCAGCCAGCAAAAGCTATTCCGTTAATCAACCAGGTGAGAGAGCGTGCCGATATGCCTGCAATGACAGGGACAACGAAAGAGGCGGTGATGGCACAAATTGAACATGAGCGTATCGTGGAGTTTGCTCTCGAAAACTTCAGGTTTTATGATCTGAGGCGATGGGGTAAGTTAAAAGAGGCACTTCATGCCGTAGGACGCACAAACTTTGATGTGTCGAAGCATCAATTCTATCCGATTCCATTGGTTGAAATACAAGCCAATCCAAATGTGAGGAATTAGGTTTTTTGGAGATTATTCCTGGTTGGCAATTAGTTTGTCAGCCAGGAAATTTCTGAAAAAAACAGATATATCAATGTGAGAAGTGAATCTTGTTTTGGCAAATGCACTCTTTTTGGTTTCTTTCGCCGTTAAAATTAATTCAAAATTATGCTGATAGTTGTCGGAATTATGTTTCTGGGCGTAGCAATTGGTTATCTGCTCAGAGGTAAAATGAAACTTGGTGCTGTATCCAAGGCAATCACTTACGCAATTTATGTTCTGTTGTTCCTATTGGGAGTAAGTGTGGGTATTAATCCGCAAATCATAAGTAATCTAACAACTCTTGGAGTTGAGGCTCTTATTATTACACTTGCAGCACTGGCCGGTAGCGTGCTTGCGGCATGGGGTATTTATCATCTGTGGTTTAAAACAAAAAACGGAAAGTGATATGAAAGGGAGTTTGATTATTGTATCGTTTTTTGTGGCAGGGGTGCTGCTTGGTGTATATGATTTGTTGCCCGAGGTGCTTGTTAATAACGATTTTAGTGTATATGCACTTTATGCCCTTATGTTTCTGGTGGGAATAAGTATTGGTTCTGATGAGAAAGCAATTAATGCGCTTCGTAATCAGAATCTTAAGATATTCCTTGTGCCACTGGGTACAATTGTAGGTACTTTGGTGGGTGTGGCAGTTGTAAGTCTGTTTCTTGAAAAACGATCGTTAACTGATTGTCTTGCTGTTGGATCGGGGTTTGGTTACTATTCGCTCTCGAGCATATTTATCACAGAACTAAAAGGAGCTGAACTTGGGGTAATAGCATTGATATCGAATATTATACGTGAGATTTTCACACTTCTGTTTGCCCCATTGCTTGTTATGTGGTTTGGCAAACTTGCACCTATTGCTGCCGGTGGAGCCACAACCATGGATACTACATTGCCTATAATCACCAAGTTCTCAGGAAAGGAGTTTGTTATTATTGCCATCTCTCATGGTATAATGGTCGATTTTACAGTGCCGTTTCTGGTTACGTTTTTCTGCAAGATATAACCGGTGAATAAACCGTTGTATCAGAGATGATTAGGTAAAAATGATTTGTGGAGCAGTTTTACTGTTTCGTTAATATAAAAGATATAAATATGATGGTGTTGAAGAGATTTTTTTTGTTGACTGTATCATTGTTGGTGTGGATAATCTCTGCTGTGGCACAGCCGGAAGGTAAGCCCTATATGGATCCGCAGGTTAATGGAATTAACCGGATGGATGCCCACGCATTTTTTATTCCACATCAGTCGGAGGCCGATGCATTGAAAGACGGTGCATCATCGAGAATAAAATCACTTGAAGGTGTGTGGAAATTTCATTTTTCAAAAAATCCCGCATCCCGCCCTCAGGATTTCTATAAGCAGGGGTACGATGTGAGCAAATGGAGTGATATTAAAGTTCCCGGAAGCTGGGAGTTGCAGGGCTTTGATGCCCCCATATATACTGATGTGAGGTATCCGTTTCCGGCAGATCCACCTTATGTGCCCGAGGATTATAATCCGGTAGGGAGCTATGTTACTTCATTTACCGTACCCGAATCATGGAATGGCATGGATGTTATTCTTCGCTTCGGTGGTGTTGAGTCGGCTTTCCATTGCTGGATTAACGGACAGTATGTGGGTTATAGTGAGGATAGCCGACTTCCTGCCAAGTTTGATGTAACAAAGGTGCTTAAAAAGGGTGACAATACTCTTGCAGTTGAAGTTTACAGATATAGCGATGGTTCCTATCTGGAGGATCAGGACTACTGGAAATACAGCGGTATTGAGCGTGAAGTACAGATTATTGCCAGGCCTAAGGCAAGACTGAAGGATTTTGAGATGAAGACCACCCTTACCAAAGATGGTGCAAAACTGAAAGTTGCTGTTATTCCCGAAAATGATAAACTATTCAGGGGTAGTAGCTTCCAGGTTAAGGTGCTTGACGGATCGAAGGTGCTTTATCAGCAAAATATTAAAAAGGCACAGTATGCACTTGATGAATTTGTAGTGGATAAGGATTTTCGTGATGTTAAATTGTGGAGTGCCGAGTTTCCCAATCTTTATACATTGGTAATCAATACTGTTTCATCTAAAGGTAAGGTTGTTGAGTCAATCAGTCATCCCTTTGGTTTCAGAGAGGTTAAAATAGACCAGGGAGTACTGACTGTTAACGGCAAGGCTATTATAATCAAGGGTGTTAACCGTCATGAGCATGACCCGGCAACCGGCCGTACAATAACCCGTGAAAGCATGATTAAGGATATTGAGCTGATGAAACAGTTCAATATTAATGCCGTGCGTTGCAGCCACTATCCCAATATGGAGGAGTGGTACCGCTTATGCGATAAATTTGGGATTTACCTTGTTGATGAGGCCAATATAGAGTCTCATGGCATGGAGGATCATGAGGCAGGTACGCTTGCTGATTTCCCCGATTGGGAGAAGCCTTTTATGGAGCGTATGAGCAGGATGATAGAGCGTGATATAAACTTTACATCTGTAATTACTTGGTCGATGGGTAATGAGTCGGGTTATGGTAAGCATTTCGAAACTCTTTATAACTATGCAAAGGAGCGGGATCCGTCACGCCCGGTTCAGTATGAAGGTTCGCGCCGTACGGGAGTTTCCGATATCTATTGTCCTATGTATGCCCGTCCGTATCACCTGTATGAGTTTGTAGCCATTGTGCAGCCCCGTCCGCTTATCCTGTGTGAGTATGCGCATGCTATGGGTAACAGTGTGGGTAATCTGCGCGATTACTGGGATCTGATTCACAAGCATCGTCAGCTGCAGGGCGGGTTTATCTGGGATTGGGTAGATCAGACTCTGCTTGCCAAAGATGATAAGGGAAGAACGGTAAAAGCCTATGGAGGCGATAAGGGCTTTGTGGGAGTGGTTAACGACTCCAACTTCTGCGCCAATGGTCTTATAGCTGCCAATCGTACACTCAACCCTCATATTCATGAAGTTAAGAAGGTGTATCAGAACTTCGATTTTAAGAATGTGCCTTTCAGTAATAATAAAATTGAAGTAATAAACAGATTTGATTTTAAAACCTCTGATAATTACCGGTTTACATGGACAATAACCGAAGATGGTACCATAATTGACAAGGGAGTTCTTGCCACAGGAGTTATTAATCCACAAAGCTCAAAAGTTGTTGAAGTGCCTTATAATGCCATTAATCCCAAGGCCGGAGCGCAGTATCACCTTAACCTTGAAGCAGCACTGATAAAGGCTGAGCCATTCCTTAAAGAGGGATTCGTTGTTGCTGCCGAGCAGCTGCAGCTTCCTGTGTATGCCGAAAAGGCAGTAAAGAACATCAGGGGTAGCGTTACAATATCCGAAGAAGGTGATAAGGTGGTGGTTAAAGGTGATAATGGTGTTGTTACCTTCAGTAAAAACCAGGGTGTAATTACCGGTTATTCTTCAGCAGGCAATGAATATTTTAAATCGGCATTGAAGCCGTTTTTCTGGCGTGCAGTTACCGACAATGATCTGGGTAACAGCCTTCAGGTTAGGCTTCAGATGTGGAAAGATGCCGGCGAAAGGATGAAGTGTGTAGCTTTTGATTTGAAGAAGGATGGTGGCGGTAATGCTGTTATTACTTCTGTGTTGCATGATGAGGTAACTGATGTTAAGGTTGAGACTGTTTATACCGTATATCCTGATGGGGCAGTACGTGTTCATAATCAGTTTAAACCAGGGAATGTGCAGCTTCCTGAAATGCCAAGATTTGGTATGGCAGCCCATATTGTAAGGGAACTTAACGACATGACCTGGCTTGGACGCGGGCCGCACGAGAACTATATCGACCGTCATGAGAGTGCTTTTGTTGGCGTATATAAGGGTAAAGTTGAGAATAACTACTTTGAGTATGTGCGTCCGCAGGAGACCGGTTATAAGACAGATGTACGCTGGATGAATCTGGCCGGTACTGATGGTAAGGGTGTTGCGGTCATTGCTGATGACATGATGAGTGTCAATGTGTTGCCTTTCGATTATACTGAGTTGTACCACAAAGCTCCCGGAGCTCCCAATAAGCATGGGGCGTCAATAGAGAAGGGAAGTTACAGCACTCTGTTTGTCGATTATGGACAGATGGGAGTGGGAGGTAATAATACATGGGGAGCCCGTACTCAGTCGGAATACTGTATTCCTGCAGAGCCAATGTCGTACTCCTTTGTAATTATGCCTTCGGCACCGGATACCGATTTGGTTAAAGAGGGACAGCAGATAGTAAGGTGATTTTTTTAAAGAGTAATTATGCGTAAGATATTTATATTGGTTCTTGTAGTTATCG
>JBDHYT010000095.1:0-8306 GCA_039811485.1 Marinilabiliaceae bacterium
CAAACGGAATTGACCGTATTATTTCTTCTTCGTGGTTAGCATTAGCTACTGAGTCTTCAGTTTCCTCAATTACATTTCGTTTGGGAGGGTTCTTTATGTCGATTAAATCTGCTTGAATTTCGGAAATATCGACATCCCATGAATTGCCCTTTACCTTATCCCAACATTCTTCTTTTTTTGCCCATTCGATATAGTGCGATACAGGAGACTTTTCAAGAATGAATTGGTTTACCTGTTTCATTAACTCGTAAATGAAATCTGAAAGTTCGGGTGACACCTGCTGATTCTTCCAAATTTTATAAATGTCCAATTGATTTTTTGTTAGCTGGCTTAATAATGAAATGGTATAGGGTACAACTACCTGTCTCATTTCTCCAATACTGTCAGGTTTTACACCATAGCGTTTCTCAGCCGTTTTAAACAAAATACACTTCGCAATAGAATCTTCAAAAAAGACATTGTTTATTTTTCTTGGATCATCAGGTAAATTGTTGTTGATAAACTGAGCGTAATTCTTTTCGTTACCTCGAACAACTATATGAGGACCAATAGCCAATTTTCGTCCTTCGGAAACTTCCTGAAATGCGTTTATATATTTTGCAAGTTCAACTTTTGTTATAACTTGATTTTTAGGGTATTTCAGGTCAAATTTATTTTGAGCTGATTTCGTAAATCCTTCTTTCAGCCGCAAATTTTTATACTGACCTCTTGCACGTTCGAAGAACCAGCAAGTTTGCATGTTGTTTGTGTGAGTAATAGGGGATAAAATGAAACGAGAAATTTTTTCATAGGCAACCAAATAAGGATTATTGGCACTAAAATCAGCCTCATTGACTTTGTTTTGTGTGTTGGCAAATCGGGAAATATCTGAAACAATCCGGTCAAATTCATCCGGCTTTTTAATGACGGATAATTTCATTTGAACAAAGATATTGGATATATCCGCCTTGTCTTTTTTCGCAGTGTGGTAGATTGAAGCGGTAGTCTGGCCACCGTTTACAATCTGTAAATTTCTTATGTATTTGATATGTTTACTTGAAGCATCCAATTCTATATGGTCAGCCGTTGCGGTTATCCCATTGTTATACGCTAAAAACATGTGTGGAGCACTTGTAATTGTGGTGCGAATACCCTTATTGATTTTGCTTCCAAATTGAAGAAAGGAACGAACATTTTGCTGTAAAAGTCTGGCACCATAACGTTCATACAAAGTTGACAATACAATTCCCGGAACAACCGCCACGAAAGCTTCATATTCATCATTTGAAATAGGAGCTTTCAAACAAGGAACAACAAAATTTTCGTTTACAAAATCGAGTTCAATTGCAGATTGTGAGCTTGCCGAAATTTCGTATAAGCGGTTTATGTCTCTAATGCTATAAAATATCTTTTGACCGGCAATTTCTTTGTTTGGCGGAATTTCACCGCTGTATGATCCATTGGTCAATATTATGGCATTTACACGAACAAGATTTTCTCTTAATTCCTGATATTCTGCCAATGAATAGGCAAACTGAAAAATCAGTGAAGATTCTTCAATTTGATTAACAAAGTCATTGTAAAAAGCTGTTCTGAAAAAATTAGTAATGCGTTTTTCTGCCTGGTCGATATCCGCTTTTGGCACGCGAGGAATTTTATCTTCATCGTAGAATAAGGTAATGAACAAATCAACAGTCTCATAGCTGTCTGAAATTGCATAACCATTAATTTTTAATTGTTTTGGAGTTCCCAGCCATTTTTCCTCATAGGCTTGATATGCGTTTTCAGTTTCACCAGCTTCAGCTATTAAGTCAATAGCATATTGAGTGAATACTGGTTCATACGCCCCTCCATTCTCAACGGTATGAACTTCACTTTTAACATCCTGTAGAAGTGAAGTGTAAAATTTCTCTACTTCAGTCATGATAAAGACAAGGTTTTAAATAATTGTAATTCAGAAATTAGAAATTTATCGCATTGAGACAAAACAATGGTATATTTGACATCACCTACTCCATTGCGGATTTCGTTTTCCTTTATCCGTGGAAATTCATCCTTTACGTGATAGATATTCTCATCCCTTTTAGCGTAACAACGCTCCTCGTACAAGTGAGCGTGAATATCAAGGTATCCGGCTTCAAGCAGTTTTGAATTAAAAGCGTTTAGGGCAAACGGATTGTCTCCAAGCATATTTCGTATAGCCTGTACTTTCTGATTGAGGTTTTCCCCATTTCCCTTTGAAGTTTCCACAGACAAATGATAGAGATAAAGGCAATCCATTAAAGTGTCGTCCAACTGACGTTCGCTACTGATTGAAACCCTTTGGTGGTTATTACCTGCTGTGGTTTTGACTTCGACAGCCCAATTTCCATATTGGAAATCCCGGATTTCCTTGTCAACCCCTACCCAAGCGTTTATAACTGAACTTGGATTATCAGATTTTGAAATGAATTTTTGCAAGAAAGTAAGTTCGCCGTACAAGCCTTGTTGTTCGGCTGGCTGCAATCCCCCATTACGCATACGATCGAAAAGGGTTCTCCATTTCTCAAGTTGGTTTACCACTATTCGAACTATTTTCTTTTCTTCTGTATGCTCAGATATTTTATAAATCAAATCGCTGCAAAGCACTGAAAAAATATCGCGGCTCTGATACTGCAACAGACTGATAAAAAGCAAATTCTTATTTGGGAAGGTGGTATCGGGCGAGAATCGCACACTTAAATCACGTAAATTTGAAAAGGGCGAAATATCAACCCGAATGCTTTTTTCGAATGCGATTGCTATTCCACAATATTTCTCCGGTATTTGAAATGTAGCATAAACATAAATTTCCTCATTCTCAAGAGGTATAAGCCTTTTGAACAATCCCTTTTCGTTGGATTGAGCAATGTTATCCCATATTTCCAGTAGCGAATTAATCGTTGTAGTAATCATCAGAATCAGTGCTTTTGTTATAATAATTTTCGCTTTCAATAAACTCGTCTATCAATGAATTGTTAATAGCATATTCAATTACAGCATTATTCATATTGTTGCTCATCGGGAATGCAATAGCAAATCCAATAATAGGGTCATCTTTTATTGTAAAACCTCTATCAGTTTCAATCTCATCGCTGCCCTCTTTTTTGATATTGGCTCCGCATGGATTTAAAGGGTATATTATCAACAAGGGATTATATGGCGAACGGAAACGACGTTCGCTTTTCCTTACAATATCAGGCTTTGGATAACTCTTTGTCCATTTTGGGTCTTCGCTCTGAGATTCGATTAAAGCAAAGTCCAAAACTTCCTTTTCTATATCTACAAACTCATCCCTCTGATTACCAACGATATGGTTTTTCCTAATTAAATAAGATTGTTGATCGGATTTTCGGTCGGCATTACGGGTGAAACAGGCTGCATTAATTCCGTTGGACAATTCAAAGAATTTCTGCTTTTCATCTTTATTGCTTTTTAAACAAACTCTCCAAGAAGACAACTCGCCAAAGGAACTATTCATTTTCTTGATATAGTTGAGTATCAATGTCAGGTTAACTTTTTTCAAGTCTTCTGCCACTTTGAATTTGGCAAAGTAATCGCAAATATCATCAGGGGACACATTACGCCACAGATAATCGCCATCATTTACGGGAGAAGGTGTACCCAAATTCTCCAAAAAGTTTTGAGTTGAAACCATGTTTCTGTGAATGACATTCTTATCTAACGGCAATTGATAAGTTTCGACCAAGCGACCAGCCCAAGACAATTGCACCGTTTCAGCAGAGCGCATCTTTGTGAGGGCGGTTATTTGAAGCTGTTCGGGAGCTGTTCTGACTTTCAACGCATAACTATCCGGTGTTGCGTTGGCACGAGCTAAGGCATCAAATTCAGCTCTCAGTTCTTCGTTAGCCAAAGTAACATGACAAAACCACTTGTTTAATTCAGCACTGGTAAACAAACGGCACAAGTCAACATATCCCGGGCGATAGCCAAACCATCTACCCATTTGCATAAGTGTATCATACATTTTAGAGGCACGCAAATAATAGCTCACAGACAAGCCCTCCAAAGTCAATCCCCTTGAAAGTTTATCACCACCCACCGCAATAACATACAAGCCCTGATCTTTATTCTCATAATACTTCAGTGCATCCTTTGAATCCCCATTGATAGCCATTATTTCAATGCGCTCAACAACTTTCCTCAGCAAAGGCTTAATATCTTCCCATTCATGTACTTTTATTGCAGGGTCAATGTCAGCAAACGAAGATTGAAGAATCTCTCTGGAAGTTGTTTTGTAAGACTTATTTTCGGGAGTATCCTCTTCAAAAACTTCTCGAAGCTGTTCAATAACCGAACGGTCATTTTGAATTACTCCATTCTTGATATAGGTAAATTCCTTCTCGACTAAATCCTTGACATGGTTTTGCCACATTTTATACCTTGTTACGTGAACAAGCATGGAGTTGTGTTTGTATTCCTGTCCTCTTAAAGTTCGGATTGCACAAGTAATTATAAAACTTTTGATAGCTGTTACCAACGAATCAGGCAATGAGTAAGGAAGCTGTCCATCTGCTTTTTGCTTATCAGGAAAGAAATCTTGAAAATCACATATTTTTCTGCATATTGGCAGTAAGTCTTCATTTTCTGTCAACTCAACAGAAGTGCCAAAGATTTTATCTGGACCAATATAGTTAGAGGGAGCAGGCAAGCTGACAATAAAATCCCGGGGGAACAAATCGTCCTTGTTATCGCAATTGATAAATATGTTGGCAAAAGGTGTAGCCGTGTAACCCACATAAGCCCGACGATAGAAAAGGGACATGATTTCCCGAATCAGTCGATTTATTGCTGTTGGTGTTTCCGAATCCTTTTTGGTGTTAATTGAAGCGTGGTCAGCCTCATCATCCACTACCAAAAGAGATTTTATTTCAATTTTGTTGTTGCTGTCAGTTTTGGTTTCAAGCCAGTTCTTTACCCGTTTAAGGATAGTGGAATTTTTCTTTACCACCATTATGAGCGTATCGCTCGTATTGAACGCTATACCGCCATTAGCTTTCTGTGAAGTAAAATCGCCAGTTTGTTCACTTGTGGTCAAAGAACTGGCAATGGTTTTACTGTATCCATTGATTCTGCCAACGCCAATAGTAAACTCTCCGTTCGTATCATACACACGCTGATATTGCGTATCAAAACCAAGAAATTCTTCGTCAAGACGTGTTTGTGTCTGGCTTCTCAGATTATTATGTATTCCTGCCAATATGATAATCAGATTAAATCCGGCATCGGAAGCCTTACAAATCAAACTTGTGAAGTTCATTGTTTTGCCCGATTGCACATGACCAACTACCAAGCCCTTTTTATCCACCTCAACTTTACGGAGATTCGGGTCAAAAAGGTAGTCCATAACATCATCCGTGAGGTCATCAGTACTCTTTATAACATCAGGAGCAAAATGTTTCTGTGTTTGCAAATAGGTCTTATATCTGCTCCAAAACCCATTATCAATGGCATTCGGATTGTTTGATTTGAATACTTTGTACCAAGGCTTTCTTCGTTCCTGGTCAACGAGTACTTTGTAGGGTGCAACATTTATGTTGTAGTGTTGAGCAAGCATTTTTTTAGCCTCATGCACATCTACACTCGGATACAAGGGAGAGATAAATTGAATTGTAGAATTTAATTCGTCATCAGTTACTGAGCGGTAACCAATTTTGGAAATACAGAGATTGACAAGTTCTTGAACCATAGCTATTATTCTAAAGTTGATTGTACTAATTCAGGGAAACGAGCGAAAGGCTCCATGTTTATTAAAAGAGAAATTATTTGTTCTTTGGACTTACCTTCAATATGTTGAGTTTCGGCAATTGACTTTATCATATTGACCAATAAATCTTTGTTGACACCATCGAAAGGCTGAGCCTGTTTTTCAGCTTCCTCTGATTCTTTAATGAAACTTGCCTTAGTCGGAATTGTCTCCTCTACAAATTTCAGTAAGGTATCAATGGCTTTATCCGGGTCGGATATTGCCATCTTTTTGATTTCAGAGATTAACGAATGCTCCCTATTCACCACAAAGTACCATTTATCACCCTTTTTCTTTTCCTGCCAAAGAGGTTGATATTTTGAACCCGGTTGCATTTGAACAACTTTTCCCCTGTGTCGATAAACCTCAACGGCACGGCTTCTAACCAATTTTGCATAGGCTTCCAAGGCATCGGCACATTTCTGGGGTGGTCTTGCTGTTGATTTTTTTATATCTATCTGCCACTCGGCATCTAAGGTATTGGGTATGTCTATCTGGATACGCGCCAGTTTTGCGTGTTCCTCTTTCCGAAAACGAGGACGACCAAGTCCGAGCCAATCACCTGCCAACAGTAAACGTTTGCTTCGATAAACATAAAATCCCTGTTGTTCGTTCCAACCTTTTGTACCTTCCGCAAACCGGTAAGTTTCTTCAGATATTTTGTCCTTGTGTGGCAGTACATATCCTTTTACTACTGCACCATCTCCCAAGCTTTGGCTTGCAAAACCCTGTGTTGCATTTTCAAATATGAGAAAAGGATTCCAAGGTTTCACAGGTGCATCCCAGCAATGCAAAACAAAATCCCTATCTTCAATAAATCGGTGGAAAGTCATGGACAAATGTTTATGGACATTTTCCATTTGTAGCATAAATTTATCATGTGCTTTTTTGTCGGATTCAAGAGTCTGTTTGGGAATAATGCGATCCAAGTTTGTCCAGATAATCATTGTACCTGTTTTCATATTATCCAGTGAATTGATAAATTCATCAGGGCAATAATTGAGGAGTTGCCATTTACCCGAGATACCAACAAAATCCAAATCCCAAGTTAAATATACAGGAGTGTAGCCATCGGATTTACTGATTACGGTAACACGACGGCATTGCGAAAAAGAAGCCGTTTTTAATCCAAGTCCAAATCTACCCAAGTCCTTATTTGATCTGTTTTCGAGTGGATTTTTACTACCGGGTCGCATCGCCTCAATTAGCTGTTCCCGATTTAAACCAGATCCATCATCAAGGACTGTAATATATGAATCAGAGCCATGCCAAACTGAATCCAAGTAAATGTTTTTCGCATTTGCAGAAATCGAATTATCAACAATATCCGCAATTGCCGTTTCCAAGTTATAACCAACAGAACGGAATGATTCAATCATGGAAGAGGCTTCTGGCACCACTTCTGTAACTGGAATATTTGAATAATCGAGTTCTTTCATTAGATTCTGTTTTAGTGTGATTCTTGTGTTTTATCTTCGAGTTGTTCTTTTATTTTTATGGCTATTTTTTCAGCGAGTACCACAGGTACTGCGTTCCCAATTTGTTTAAATGCAGCTGTTCTACTCCCTTCAAAATAATAATCATCTGGGAAAGATTGAATACGGGCAGCCTCCCTAACTGTAATCGAACGTGCATTTTCAACTGTTGGATTCAAGTTAGGATAAATATAGTAATGACCGTCCATTGCAATATGAGCAACGACTGTATGACAGCAACCAAAAGGGTCAACAACCTGAAAACGATTCAGAAAGCTTTCCGTATTTTTATGATTTTGCCACTCTTCAGGAACTTTAGAGTAATCCAGTCTTTTTTTGTCATTCAACCACCAATCCACAGCCATTTTATATATCTTTCGGTCAGTTTCGTTGTTTGGACGAGCTACGTGTTGCGTGGTAAATTTTAAAGTTCCTCTTATCCCTGACTTTTTTAGATAGGGCATTTCATGGAGAGGTTTTGTATATTTTATTGGCTCACACAACTTTCCTTCTCCCGCTTTCAGCTCTGGTAAATCCGCAAATAAATCCTTTAAAATAGCATATTGCTTTTTTTCCTTTTCCAACTCAGGGTATTTGAATTTGGTAGGATTCCCATCCTCATCAAATTTCTTCCAACCAACAATAATGATACGTTGACGGTTTTGCAAGACACCATAGTCTGAGGCTATTTGCAATTTCACATCCATTTCATAGCCAGCTAAATTGACTAATTCACGGAGGTCTTTCATTGGTTCACCTCTTTTGGCTGAAATGATTCCCAACACGTTCTCAAATACAAACATTTTTGGGTGGTATCGTTCCAAAAACTTCACATAGTATTTGTACAGTTCGTTGCGGGGGTCTTCTTCAACAGCTTTTCCCATTCTCGCACGTCCGGCAACCGAATAGGCTTGACATGGAGGGCCGCCAACAATTACATCAATCTTTTCATCGCCAATAAGCGAATCAAGATTAGAAAAAATGCCATCAATGGTATCTTCTCCAATAGTAGCTTGAATAACGGAATCCGTTATTTCCTTAGGAACTTGTTCCCATAATTTACGACC
>JBDHYT010000096.1:0-8252 GCA_039811485.1 Marinilabiliaceae bacterium
AGTCGCCCAAGTGATAACGGACACACTCCTTTTGGCGATATCTACGTACGATACAGCCCCGATATGAAATACTGGGGTGAGCACCGCTGTGTGATGAAAGTTACTCCATTCCCCGAGAGTGCATGGCAGTGTACAAAGATTGGTGCAGGTTCGGTTCCGTTTATGACAAAGGATGGCTGGCTGATGTTCTACCATGGTGTTATCAACACTTGTAACGGATTCCGTTACTCGATGGGTGCAGCAATTCTTGACAAGGATAATCCTGAAAAAGTGCTTTACCGCACCAAACCATATCTGCTTGCACCAGCTGAAATTTATGAGCTTGCAGGTGATGTGCCAAACGTAGTGTTCCCATGTGCCGCACTTTGCGATGGCGAGAAAGTGGCTGTTTACTATGGTGCTGCCGATACCGTTATTGGCATGGCATTTGGACATCTTGATGAGATTCTGGATTTCGTTAAGAGAAACAGTCTCTAAAAACTTTTAATCAACACATAAGACAACATATAAAAATCCATCCTCACTATATAGCTGATTTTCAGACTTATGGTGAGGTGGATAATTATCAGAAGCAGAATAACCATCTGCAATCGACCAAAGACCCAAAGACTGTAACACAATAATGTAATCAAGTTACATCTGTAAAAAATCAAATCGGAAATGATATTAACAAAATCCACCCGTAATTTATGTTTAGAAATTAATTAAACTCATCATATAACACAGAGATATGTTTAGGCATTTTTCAGGATTGATACTTTTAGCTTCGGCGCTACTATTATCGTCATGCGAAGAGAAGAAAGAGGCTTATTTGCAGTTGATTCAGTATGTAAATACATTTGTGGGAACCGATGGCCCGGGGAATACCTATCCCGGTGCGGTTTATCCTTTCGGAATGGTTCAGCTTAGTCCCGACAACGGCCTGCCCGGCTGGGACAGAATTGCAGGTTACTACTGGCCTGACTCAACCGTAGCAGGCTTCAGCCACACACACCTCACCGGCACAGGAGCCGGTGACATGTACGATCTTCTTGTAATGCCTATCAACAGCCGTTTCAGCAAAAGTCTGACACCCGAAGGTGACTACCGCCCCTACTCGCTTTTCCGTCATGAACAGGAGAGTGCTCACCCGGGCTACTATAAAGTACTGCTTGAGAGTTCTGGCATTACAGCAGAACTTACAACAACCGAACGGGTGGGTTTTCACCGTTATACCTTTCCCAAGGATCCTGCTTCGCAGATTATACTTGATTTAGGCTATGCACTCAACTGGGATGCTCCGGTAGATACCCGTATTCAGGTGGTTGATAACCAGACAATATGGGGCTACCGCTACTCAACAGGCTGGGCAGCAGATCAAAGAGTCTATTTTGTAATGAAATTGTCAAAGCCATTTGATTCGTACCAGTTGCTGCAAAACGGCAAACCTGTGGGAGGCAATGTTGCCGAGGGTAAAAAAAGTTCAATTACACTCAATTATGCAACTGACGAAAAAGAGGAGATTCTGGTAAAAGTAGCTCTTTCATCCACATCAATTGAGGGAGCACAAAATAATATGGATCAGGAACTTACACACTGGAATTTCGATACAGTCGTCACTCAGACTGCCGAAGCATGGGAGAAAGTACTGTCATCAATAAAAATAAAAGGTACCGAAGAGCAGAAACGTATTTTTTACACCAATCTTTACCATGTTTTTGTTACACCATCACTCCACAGTGATGTGGATGGACAATATAAAATCAAAGGAGGCGAAACCCGTCAGGCAAAAGGAGTTGACAGATACGACACATTCTCGCTTTGGGATACTTACCGCACTGCACACCCGCTTTACACGATACTTTGTCCCGATAAGGTAAAGGATATGGTAGCTTCATTTATGGCTCACTATGATGAGACCGGACGTCTGCCGGTGTGGTCGATGTGGGGAAATGAAACAAACATGATGATTGGCTATCATGCTGTACCGGTGATTGTTGATGCCTACTTCAAAGGAATACCGATGGATGCCGGGAAAGTACTTGAAGCGTGCGTTGCCTCAGCAACCGTACCTGAGCGTCAGATTGACGAATATATGAAGTATGGATATGTCCCTCACCATGAGGGCAAGGAGTGGTCGCTTTCGATGACTCTTGAATATGCCTACGATGACTGGTGTATTGCACAACTGGCCAAAGCCCTTGGCAAGGATGATATTTACAGAACATTTGAAAAGAGAAGCAACTACTGGAAAAATGCCTACGACCCTGTATCAACCTTCCTTCGTCCTAAAGATGTGAAAGGCAATTTCCTGCCTGGTTTTGTGTCTAAAGATTATTCGGCCCCATACTGCGAAAGTAACGCATGGCATTACGTGTGGTCGGTTCAGCACGACATACAGGGCCTTATCGACACGATGGGCGTTGAACTATTTACTGCCAAACTTGATTCAATGTTCACTTTTGCCCCGCTGCCAACCGATGAGCTGCCGCTTTTCAGCACCGGAATGATTGGTCAGTATGCTCACGGCAACGAGCCAAGCCATCATGTTGCCTATCTGTATAATTATATAGGTCAGCCATATAAGACTCAGGAGATGGTTCGAAGAATTATCGAGAGTCAGTATTCTGATAAACCTGACGGTTTCTGTGGAAACGAGGATTGCGGCCAGATGTCGGCATGGCTTGTTATGTCGGCAATGGGATTATATCCAACAAATCCTGCAAACGGAATTTACGACCTTACTTCACCTTGGGTTGAGGACGCTGTAATAAACGTAGGAAACGGAAGAACTTTTAGAATTACAACTGTTGGCCAATCACCTGAAAACAAGTATATTCAGAAAGTGACGTTAAATGGTAAAGAGCTTGAAACTCTGCAAATAAGTCACAAGGATATAATGAATGGTGGAATCCTAAGGTTTGAATTAGGCCCGATACCCCGAAAATAAGAGGAATGAAACATCTATTGTT
The DNA here is from genome assembly GCA_039811485.1 of Marinilabiliaceae bacterium. GTDB lineage: Bacteria > Bacteroidota > Bacteroidia > Bacteroidales > Marinilabiliaceae > JAGPIS01. The sequence goes on from JBDHYT010000096.1 coordinate 2,952, forward strand.
AACCATTGCAGTAATAGCTGCCATATTAGGTTGTAACTTAACTTCGGAGAGCACCTTTGTGCTTGATGAGAGCGAATACAACCCCGAAAGCTATGTGTGCCAGCGAACAAACGGCATAGTTATAGATGGCAGGCTAGATGATGCCGACTGGCAAAAAGCTGAGTGGACCAGTTATTTTGTTGATATTGAAGGCGACAAAAAGCCAAAACCTGAGTTCAGCACCAGAGTAAAGATGCTCTGGGATGATAACTTCATCTATTTTGGTGCAGTGATGGAGGAGCCACACATCTGGGCAAACATACTGAAACGCGATGCTGTGATTTTCCATGACAATGATTTTGAGATATTTATCGATCCCAATGGTGATACTCACAACTATCTGGAGTACGAAGTCAATGCCTTTGGCACAATATGGGATTTGCTACTCACAAAACCCTACCGCGACAAAGGTCTGGTTATCAACAACTGGGATATCAACGGCATTCAGCAGCAGGTTAGTATTGACGGTACAATAAATAACCCGGCCGATGCCGACAAGTCGTGGAGCATAGAGATTGCCATACCTCTGTCGGTGGTTAAAGAGGCCTGCCACGGCGCACATCCACAGGAAGGTACTGTATGGCGGCTTAACTTCTCAAGGGTGCAGTGGCATACTGATATTGTTGACGGCAAATACGTTAAACGTAAAGATGCGAATGGTAAAAACCTGCCGGAGGAGAACTGGGTGTGGTCGCCACAGGGAGCTATAGATATGCACCGGCCTGAAATGTGGGGCTATCTGCTTTTCTCTGAAACAAAGGCGGGTGAACCGGCAAACAAATATGAGTTAACAGAGGATGAGTGGATTAAGTGGGCTCTGCGTAACATATATTACAACCAACGACAGCATATTTACGACACAGGAAGTCCGGCCACACTTAAGGAATTGGTTATGACCACAATCAAAGTCGGCAACAAAAGTTATAAACCTGAAATTTTCATCATCAATAAAGATTATACAGCACGGATAAAATCATCCGATGGCGATAAGTGGTGGAATATCAGACGAGACGGATATATCTGGAAAGAATAGAACACGACATAATGAACAGACTTACATTAATAATCGTTACGGCAATTACAATGCTCACATTAGCCGGATGCGGTGACAGCAGTAATCTCATCAAAAACAGCAAAAAACGAAATGCTGTGGAGCGCAAGTTTAAGCAACGCACAGCAGCACTGCTTCACAACAGGCAGACGCAACTGCTTGATGTGCTTAACAATGCCACACAGCAGGAGAAAGAGGCCCTGAAGTTTCTGTATGCCTATGTGCCACTGAGCGACCTGAGTAACTACGATGGCAACTACTATCTTGGTCAGGTGCAGTATGCTCTTAAGGCACGCGATACTTTCAGTTGGGGAAAATTGGTAAGTGAGGATGACTTCCTTCACTTTGTGTTGCCGCCACGCACCGGAACCGAAAATCTTGACACAGCCCGTCAGGTTATTTTCAACGAGTTACTGCCACGCTTATCAGGCATGACAATGAAAGAGGCAGCTCTTGAAATCAACCACTGGTGCCACGAAAAGGTGGTTTATACATCAACCGACGACCGCACCTCGGCACCGCTGGCAACCATGAAAACAGCATTTGGCCGCTGTGGTGAAGAGTCGGTATTTACTGTGGCAGCACTAAGAGCGGTTGGCATTCCTGCGCGCCAGATCTACACACCACGCTGGGCTCACCAAGACGATAACCACGCATGGGTGGAGTTTTGGGCCGATGGTGAATGGTATTTCTATGGTGCATGCGAACCCGAACCGGATGTTAACATTGCCTGGTTTACTGAGCCTGCACGCCGCTCTATGCTGACATCAACCACAACACCAGGCTATTACAACACAAAACATATAATCAATCGTGAAGAGAACTTTACTCGGTTGAATCAGGTTGACAACTACACTGAAGCAAAAGACCTGTTCGTTAAAGTTCTGGATGAAAACGGGAAACCTGCAGAGGATGCAACTGTAAGATACCTGGTTTACAACTATGCTGAGTTTTACTCGCTGGCTGACCTCAAAACCGACAAAAACGGATTCTCATCACTTAGGTTGGGACTGGGAGATGTAACTGTTTGGGCAAGTATGGACAATAACTTTGCGTTTAAAAAAGTATCCGTTGCCATAACTGATACAGTTACTCTCACAATTGGCACGACCAAAATGAGTGATTATGAGCTTGAGATGAATATTGTTCGTCCGGTAGCAAAAACTCCTCTGCCTGTTTCGGAAGAGGCCAGGGCAGAAAACAATATCAGACTGGCAAAAGAGGACTCAATCCGCCATGCCTACGAAAAGACATTTATGAGCCGTAATGAAGCAATCGACTTTGCCACAAAACACGATATCGATCCCGAATCATTTGCCTCGATAATTAAAAAGTCGCGTGGGAACTGGGCTGAGATATGCAGGGTAGTTGAAATGTCGTCTGGAAATCCGTGGGTTGTCTCCTTGCTTTTGGCTATTACCGAGAAAGATCTTCGCGATGCCAAGTCTGATATACTGATTTCGCACCTTAAACATACTGTTGCTTTCAAGTCGGATTGGGACGAAGATATTTGGGTTAATTATGTTTTGAGTCCCCGAATCGCGCTGGAGAATATGACTGCCTTTAAAGAGGAACTCCGGAAAATCATTGGAGATGATGTATTTACGCAAGTTGCCACAAATCCTCTTTATGCTGCCGGATGGATTGACAAAAACATCAAACCTGTGGGCGACAGTGAAAATTATATCTGGGTGCCGGCTGTGCCAAGAGGCGTTGTAGAGATGAAGGCTGCCGACAAGTACAGCCGCGATATACTGTTTGTTGCAATGTGCCGTACTGCCGGTGTTCCTGCCAGAGTAAATCCTGTTACCGGTGATGCCGAATATATGGAAGCACTGCTTTGGAAACCGGCATTTGTTAAGCAGGATGAAGAACTGAAAGAGAAAACGGCGAAGATTTCGTTCGACTATGCAGGCAAAGAGAAGTGCAAATACTCCGTTCATTTCTCTCTGGCTCGTTTTGAAAACGGATTTTTCAGAACTCTTACTTTCGACTATGGAAAGGATGTCAAAGATCTTCCTTCGTCAATCGATGTAGAACCAGGCTATTATATGCTGGTTACCGGTAACAGGCTCAATGACGGATCAGTACTTGCAAAAATAACTTTCAAAAATATTGAAGCCGGTAATTCGTATAAACTTCCGGTTGAGATACGCGAAGAGGAAAATGCACTTGAATCCTTGGGTCAGATTAAAATGCCCGATTTTCTGACAAAGGATGACGGATCGAAAACCGAGGTAGGACAGCTGATAAAAACCTATGGTGCAGCTGCACTAATCTGGCTCGACCCCGGGAAAGAACCAACCCGTCACGTGCTGAAAGATCTCAGGGAGATGAAGCAGCTGTTTGATGATTCTAATTTGCCGTTCCTGTTCTTTGTTCCTAAGGAGAAACAGACTGCATCGTTTGATTATTCAAGCCTTGAGCTACCAAACAATGCCGATTTTGCACAGGATACCGACATGCTTAACCAGTTGTCGAAAGTCTTCAACAGGAAATTTGCTGCCTCACTGCCTGTTATAGTTATGGTAAATGCCCAGGGAGAGGTGCTTTATCTTTCGTCGGGCTATAAAATAGGTAGTTGCGACCAGCTGCTGAAGAGTTACCATCAGCTAAGGCATTTGCCGGCTCCTGAAGCCGAAACATGCCGTGTCCCCTAATCAGTTGTTTATTAAAAATACAGAACCATGAGCAATATAATTCTCGAAGCGTGTGTTGAGACATTCGACCAGTGTGTAAATGCCGAAAAGCAGGGGGCAGGCCGGCTTGAGTTATGCGACAGGCTTGATCTGGGTGGAACAACACCACCCGAAGAGCTGATAAAAAAGGTAAAAGCAGCAGTAAATATCCCCATCAGGGTGATGATTCGTCCACGCGGAGGTGACTTTGTATATTCAGCCGAAGAGCTTGAGGAGATGCGCAAAGCAATAATAATGTGCAAAAACATCGGGGTCGACGGTATTGTACTTGGAATACTGACCAGGGACAACAAGCTGGATATTGAAACAATGAAACCACTGATAGAGCTTGCGAAACCAATGAATGTGGTAATTCACAAAGCAATTGACGATACCGAAGACCCATTGGCCGAGATGAACCGGCTGCAGGAGATTGCCGGAGTGAATGCAATACTGACATCAGGAAAACAGGAGACGGCCCGCGAAGGAGCACCTTTGCTTAAACAGATGGTAGCCAATGAAAAACACACCCGTATAATTGCTGCAGGAAAGGTTACCAACAATAATATAGAAGAAATTAAGTCTGTTGTTGGTGCATCACAATATCATGGCAAAAAAATTGTTGGTGATATTTGAAAACAAAGCGTAATTCAAAAAAATAACTTTTTTAGGTCGTCCACACCGGATGGCCTTTTTTTGCTTTTATGGGATGTTCTCTGCTAGGATACTATAGAACTTTATAGTTCCCGTATTGTTATGATATAAACAAATTACAACAGAGGATATGGCAAACAGAAGTGTTGAAATAGTGGTAAGCCCGCGCGAAACTCACTGGGTAGGCGATGGGTTTCGTGTGCATAACTTTATACCAAGCGGTTACAGGCTCGACATGGAGCGGATGAGCCCTTTCCTGGTGATGGATTATAATTCGAAATACTATTTTGAGCCGTCGGCAACTCCCCGTGGCGTTGGTGTGCATCCGCATAAAGGTTTTGAGACTGTAACAATAGCATACAAGGGTCGAGTGGAGCATCACGACAGCAGTGGAGGGGGTGGAGTTATTGCTGAGGGTGATGTGCAGTGGATGACGGCCGCCGGAGGCATATTGCACAAGGAGTTTCACGAGAAGGAGTGGAGCAAACAGGGAGGCGATTTCCAGATGGTGCAGCTGTGGGTTAACCTGCCTGCAAAGGATAAGCTTTCGCCACGCAAATATCAGCCGCTGAAAAACAGTGAATTTGGCAAGTTTAAGGATGGTGGAGTTGAGGTTGATGTTATTGCAGGTGAATACAAAGGTGTTAAGGGGCCTGCATCTACTTTTACGCCTGTTAATCTGATGAATGTAAAACTTGCCAAAGGCAGTACTGCAGATTTCTCTTTCCCGTCTGTTTTTAATACAGCAATGCTTGTTATTGATGGCAATATTACTGTAAATGGTGATGAGGGTGCCCCTGTTAACCACTTTGTGCTGATGGCCAACGATGGTCAGGACTTTACTGTGACAGCCGTTGAAGATTCGCTTATTCTGTTGCT
>JBDHYT010000097.1:0-8251 GCA_039811485.1 Marinilabiliaceae bacterium
TGCCGTTAGTCTTGGCGTGACTCAATATTTGCCTTACAGCCATAAGCTGATGGTAACGGGGAAATATCATCTCACGCTTCACCTTTTTGGTGTCGGGGTCGGTCTTCTCTATTAATCTTGCAAAATTGGTGATGATATTGGCAAGTGAGTTTTTTGTCAATATGTCGTCCCAAAGATAGTGGCTCTTTAATCCGTTGGGGTTGATAGGATTACCTGCTCCAAAGGGTTCATGAGGGCAACCATCGTTGAGACCTTTGTTAAATGGCAGGAAATTGGTTTTTGTACCATCAAGCTTTGTGGTCATGAACACCAACTCTGTGTCGGCTACAAAATGTACCATGCAACGGCCAAATTTGAATATCGTATCCTTAGGGTCGCGGTCGTTTCGATATTGACGCATCCCGTTATTGACGTTTTGACCGCTTAACGGATTTTTAAGTTCGCAGGTGATGATGGGCAGTCCATTCAAAAATATTGTCAAATCCAATCGGTTGGCATTGGTGTTGCTATAGACCAACTCTTGTGTTACCGAAAAAATATTGGAATTATATTTAGATAAGTCTTTGGTATTGAATGTGGATGCCGGCTGACGGTAGAAGAGATTGACTGTTTTGTCGAAATGCTTAACTCCCTGTCGTAGTACCTCTACCACGCCTAATTTTTGTATTTTATCGTCCAACCGCACCAAAAAAGAGCGTTCGCCCTTGCGTTGAATCATTTCGTAGGTTTCGGGCTGGGTCTCTTTTATAAATTCCCATAATTGCCCGGGATTGATGCAAAACTCCTTGTTGAAATCGCTTGAGACGCTTTCGTAGAAGCCGTTTTGCTCAACCAGCTCTTTAACTATGTGTTTCTGAAATCCTTTTTCTGATGTATCGGTGAAGTTCTTCATTTTAGTCACATCGTGTTGTATGCTCAAATATCTGTAATTGAGGGTGTTGTTAATTTTATTTTTTAGCTCAGTCACATCTGGGTCACATCATTTATTTAACCCAATATGGTACATACATTCTAGAATTATCATACTCAAGAATTAGCCCTGCGTCAACAGTTTCTTTAATTAAACGGGAGACTATGGAATAGTTCTTCTTTTCAATATCAAATCGTTCGCGTAAACTCTGATTTGACATATATTCGCCAGAAACATACTTTAAACAGCAGTGTTGATAGCAAGCTCTTACTTTATCGGGTTTAGACATTTGTCGTAGCGATTTGGGTGAATACAAAATTACACGTGTGTAATTGTCTCCGGCAATAAATTCGGGTGCAGGAAGTTGAAAAACTTCAATCTGTGTAATTACCTTGTCTATACCACTGCCTCTTTCTTCGCAAATATTCATTCTTCGCATAATACCGGCCAATTTCTCATTCCTACTTTCGGGGCTATGGTCAATAAACCGCTTCGTGTCGATTAGCGGTGCACCGGGGTTGGTAATCTCAATCCTATTGTCAAAAATCTCAATCATCACGCTCATGCCACCTATATTGAAATCTTGGTGTATGATGGCATTTGCAATCAATTCTCTGATGGCCAGTTCGGGATAAACTCTCACTTCTCGTCTGAAAGCACGGTCTATTTCCTCATTGGATGGTAGTTTGTCGTTTACGTAATTTACCAATCGTTCAAATGCGACTGCATACCCTAATCTTCCCTGTTGTTCTGTAATGGTTTTCAACTTGCTGTTTCCATTATAAATAATAACTCGAGGTGCTTTACGGGCTAAATTTTCAAACTTTTCCAGATCTGAAGCAAAGAGTATTGCACCTAAATTGGTAATGTGATATTTCATGAGCTTTTTTACAATCAGATTTTCTTCCTCCAATTTGGATAGAATCCCCTCTCTGTTGACCGGCAATGGTGTGCCCAGCATTTTAAACACCGATGGATAGTCTATCAGTTCCAAAACTTTTTCGGCCGAAAGGCCGCGCATGGCATAATCTTTTTCGAAGACTGTCTGTTTGGATTTTTGCCATATTTTAGACTCTTTTTCGGGGTGATCCTTTAACTTTTTAGTGTAGGAGCCCACCCTTACAAATGATTCGCCCCTGAAATGAACCGGACGATTGCTGGCCGGCTCAATTTGAAAAAGCACTATGCTTTTTGACTGATAATCAAACTCAAATATCTTTATACCCACTCTGGGTTCCAACTGGGTTACTAACCAGTTTTCAAGTTCCTGGTTACCTATTTTTTCGATGCGGGGTTTAAAAATAGTGCCTACTGCCTGATGCCTTTCGTTTTCGATGCCAAATACCAGATAACCAAATTCTTTGTTTTCTATGCATGCCGAGTTGGCCAAAGCCGAAATGTACTGGCCAATGCCTTGAGGGTCTTTATTGTTTTCTTTAAACTCTACCCATTCACTCTCGTGGGGTAGGGCTCGCAACTCATCAATTAATATGGATAATTCCTCTTTTTCCATGTTTTAGTCACATCGTGTTAGATATCAAATCTATTAAACTACAACGGATTAACCAAATCTTTTTCGAGCTTAGTCACATCTGGGTCACATGGCACTTGCAACCTACCCGTTACAACCTGAGTGATTAAACTTTCCTGATACTCTTTGGCTTTTTCGATTTCGAATGAAAATTTTGCTTTAAGATTTGAAATGGATAATTCTTTTTCTCTAATTTTTTCACATAGATTTAATTGTTCAGTTGTAGCAATAGGATAAGTAATATTAATCTTACCTATAAATTCCCAGTTTGCACGTGGCATTTTACTCCCAAACGTTGAGCTATCTACCAAGTCTATAAAACGTCTTGAAATTAGATTATAGAATAAATAGTCTCTTAAAATTTCGTTTGAAGGCCTAAGAACAAGTATTTCTCCTACGCAAACTCCTTTAAAATCGGGAATTATAACTTTTGCTAAGTATGGTCTCAACTTATTGAATAAGATATCGGTTTCTCTAAATTTTTTAACATTACTTTCAAAAATATTGTCACCAATTGACAGATTAATCTTGCCAGTCCAGCTTTCAATATTTTCTAAAGCAATGTATTGTTCATCATTTTCCTTTTTGTTGGTTATTTCAGAGATGAGCTTAATAAGATGCTTTAGAGGTTTGGTGTGAGTTTCAATTTTATCTAAATCATGAATTGATTTATCAATATATTCTCTCCTTTTCTCCTCCAACAACTCTATCAGCCGTTCCTTTTTAGCTATAAACTCCTGTATTTGTTGGGTTTTACGGTCGAGGTAGGCAACTATGGCATTCTGGGTTTCAAGGGGGGGCACTATGCTGTACATGCGTTTAAAATCGACATAACGCAAACTTAGCTGGTCGTCAACAATACCATAAGAAAAACGCTTGCTGTAATTAGTGTAAAAACCTGTACGAAACATATAATGAAAAAACCTTTGGTTTATTTCCATTTTTGGTTTTAGCACAACATAAGCAGGGCTTGTAATTCCTTGATATTCGCTATAGCCCAATGCACCTTGCCACATTCTCATGCGGTTATATGCAATATCACCAACTTTTATCAGTTTATATTTGCTTTTATCTTCGTTACTGCTGTCTTTTTTGATATCATTTTCACTTTGTTTAATTATACCCTTCCCAATAGTAACTGATAGAAGCTCTTCATTATTAAACCCTCTTTCAATCCTTTCCCTAAAAATTGCAATATTAGGCAACAACTCCCACCCTTGGGGTAGTTGCGTTACATAGTCGTACTTAACGGGATAATATTTTGTATATGGTTGTAGTTTACTCATTAATCTATTTTGCTAGTGGGTTTAAATTAATAGATTCAATAAATTCATTATACCGGGCTTGTTTGTTAATCCAAAAATTGGCAGGTATTTTTGTTACGTTTTCACAAAGCACTGCCATCTCAGGTGTTATAGAACTCTCATCGTTAAGTATGGCAAATATTGTTTTTTCGGGCTTGCCGGTGCGCAGAGCAAACTCCTTAATTCCCATGCCCATTTCTTCCAGTTTCTCACGAAGTGTTTCAGCGGGATGAACAACAATATCTGGTTGGTATTGATTGATGGTTGCCATAATCTGTATTTTCAAAATTTAACTTACACTTTCCGTTAGTTAAATTCAAATTTAGTTGGTTATAATATCCTCTAAAATTCCGTCGGTCTCTTTTTCCAGTTGTAGAATTTCGGCCGTAATTTCTTCAATGCTACGTGGTGGCACATAGTTGTAAAAATACCGGGTAAATGATATTTCGTAACCTGTTACAGTTTTGGTATGGTCAATCCATGCGTCGGGTATGTGCTGTAAAACCTCGCGCTTAAAATAGGTTTCAATATCCTCGTCGAGTGGCACGTTTTCGGTATCGCGCAATTCGGTGTCGGGTTCATACTCCACTACCTCATGTGCTGTGTCTTTCGCTCGGGCAGCTTTTTTCACTACCGGTTCTGCATCCTCATTTTTCCAGGTTATTGCATTTAATATTGCTTTTTGCGCCTTGGTGTCTATTTCCAACTCTTTATCTTTTATAGTGTTGGCCATTAGAGATGCAAATGTGTTGAAATTGTCGTATTGCTCCGTTCCCAATATTTCCATTAGCTTTTCGGCCTGTTTGAGCAGTGTAAGTTGTTTGTTCCAAAACTCCCGGCTTAGTAAATTCTTTTTGTCACCCGGCTTTAGTTTTACCTCATTTCTTGATAAATGTTTCTCAATATCAGGCTTTAACTCCGTTAGTTTTGTATATACGTCGTTACCAAATTTATGGTATGCCCATGCCATATAATCTTCAATTGTTTTATCGAAACGTAGTGTTTCGATTGCCTCCTTGCTAAACTTTGCCGATAGGCGCAGAGGTCGTTCAACCGTAATTTTTTTATATCCGAAGTATTGGTTAGGGTATATTTTAGAGTTTTCTGTCTCTTCAAAATTGAGGTACAGCTCCGTTATTTCATCTATCTGTTGCGATGTCATCTCACAGTTTTTATCACCCATGTTTTTGCGGAGCTTCACAAACATGTCAAGAGCATTGATTAACTGGACTTTGCCCTTTCGATGTGCCGGTTTTCGGTTGGTCAAAATCCATACGTATGTAGGTATTCCGGTGTTATAGAATATGTTTTTGGGAAGTGCTATTATACATTCAAGCCAGTCGTTCTCTATTATATGTTTTCTTATTTCACTTTCACCACCTCCTGCATCGCCTGTAAACAGGGCCGAGCCGTTGTGAATAGTTGCTATGCGGCTACCCAGTTCGGTGTTGTGTTTCATTTTACTCACCATATTCAGCAGGAACAGTAGCTGACCGTCGGAGATTGTTGGTAAACCTACCTGAAACCGCTGGTCTTTAATGTTTTCGCTTGCATCGCCCGAACCTTTTTTACCACGGTTATCAACTATTGCAGCTTCATCGAGCTTCCATGTTTTTCCGTATGGAGGATTAGAGAGCATAAAGTCGAAATGCAGACTTGGAAAACCATCTTTAGACAATGTTGATCCGAAGGCAATATTTTCGGGTTGTTTATCCTTTATCAACATATCGGAAGTACAAATGGCAAAGGTCTCCGGGTTCACCTCTTGTCCGTAGAGGTTAAACCCATCTTTCCTGCCGGTTATCTCCCCGGCAAAATTTTCTGCCTCGGTTAGCATGCCGCCACTTCCACAAGCGGGGTCGTAGATTAGATATGTGCCTTTTTCAATTTTGTCTTTTACCGGCAAAAACAGTATATGAGTCATCAGTTTAATTATTTCACGAGGAGTGAAATGCTCTCCGGCTTCTTCGTTATTCTCTTCGTTGAATTTTCTGATGAGTTCTTCAAACACATAGCCCATTCCTAAATTTGTGAGAGGAGGCAAAACTTCTCCTTTGCCATTCAGTGCTTCGTTAGGGCTTAAGTTTATCTCTTTTGATGCAAATTTTTCTATCAGCAACCATGTTATCCCGTTCTCTTTCATTGTTTCAAGCTGGTTGCGAAGCTTAAATTTGCTTATAATCTCCTGCACATTAGGGCTGAATCCATCAAGGTAAACCTCCAGGTTGCTGTCTATATTTATTGAATCGTTCATTAACGACTCGAATGTGAACTTTGATGTATTCCAAAACGGATACTTTGTTATAGCCTTTAATGCCGAGCGATCATCAAGGTTTTGCTCCTCCATAAATTGTACTGCCTCAGTTACTTTTTCTTTTGTAGGCACAAGTAGTGCATCTAACCGTCGTAGAACCGTGAATGGCAGTATAATGTCGCGGTACTTGCCGCGTACGAAAATATCCCTTAATACATCATCGGCAATGCTCCATATAAAGCTAATTATCTGATTATGAACTTTGTTATCCATCGGTTTTAATTGTTGTTTTTAGTGCCGACAAATATACTAATTATATCAGGGTGTGTTGTACTTATTTAATGCTGAACTGGTCTTTAAGATGGAAGTTTGGCATTAATTTTACCTTTTTTCGGGCCAGTAATAGCTGTCGGGATATATTCTGTGACCGAATATTGCTGTGCCCACTCTTACTATTGTTGCACCTTCCTCGATTGCTGTCTCAAGGTCACCGCTCATTCCCATCGAAAGCTCCTTCATTTCAACTCCGGGGATGTTAAGTGCTTCAATTTCATTACGTAACGATGCAAGTAGTTTGAAGCATTTTCTTACTTTCTCTGTTTCGGCACTAAAAAGACCGATTGTCATCAAGCCTTTGATTTTCAGAGTATCAAGTCTTGCTATCTGTTTTGTTAGTTCCACTGCATTTTCTGGGGCTACACCAAATTTGCTCTCTTCGCCCGAAGTATTTACCTGAATCAGAATATCCATAGTTTTTCCTTCAGAACTGAGTCTGTTGTGCATTTTTTCAGCAAGGTCGTACCTGTCAACCGATTCTACACAATTCACACCATACCTTATGATTTCCTTTATTTTATTGGTTTGCAGATGGCCTATAAAATGCTTCTGATGGGGTATAGCTTTCAGTGCTTCATATTTCTCCTTTATCTCCTGCACCTTGTTTTCGCCAATAAGTGTGGTGCCTGCCTTTATTGCTTCTATTATGCGTTCGGGTTCCACGGTTTTGGTGGCAAGCAGTAGCTTAACCTCCTGTGGTTTTCGTCCTGCACGGGTGCAAGCATCTGCTATTCTGGTATATATGGTTTCGAGATTGTTTTTTATGTTATCCATTTTTCAGAGTTTTGAGATATTCGAGGAGCACAACTGCCTGGTTGTAGTGGGTATCCCTGGCAGCGTAGAGTAGTGTCATCTCGCCATTAGCCGCCTGGCTTGCCAGTTTTTGAAGCTGCTCTTTGTGGTTGTTGAGTTCTGCTATATAACGGGCTTTAAACTCTTCAAATTTTTCGGGTTCGTGGTTGAACCACTTTCTAAGTTCCGGTGATGGTGCCACCTCCTTGTTCCACTCGTCTATTGCTGCCTCCTGTTTTGATACTCCGCGAGGCCACATCCTGTCTATCAACACCCGGTAACCGTCGGTTGATGCAGGTTCGTCGTATATTCGTTTGATTTTCATAGCTGTAGTTTGAAGACTCAATTTAGCAAAACAGAGTATTAAAACAAAAAATAATTCCGGATAATAATCGTTTCAATCATAGTACGATTATCACCCGGAAATTTATATAGTTCTGTTAATCAGGCTTAAACTTTGGCAGGTTAGCTAAAACTCTCCTCCAGTAGTATTGCTTTAGGGAACAGTATGTTGTTTTCCAGGTGAATATGAAGATGGAGGTCATTTTCAAACTCCTGTATCAGCCCGTAGGTTACCCTGTATGAGTTGCATGCATCAGCCGGTGGTGTGTAACCGTTGGTAAGTTCTGATATTTTTCTGAATCGTGCACCTTCGTTATCATGTTCGGCCATCATAGCCCTTATTGGATTCTGGATTGACCCAAATGGTGTGTTGATGGTTGCTCCCGATAGTTTTGCATCCACCATCTTCCTGATGAAAGGAAAGAGTATTATCTCCTCTTTCTTCATGTGTGCCGTCAGTTCACCGGCCGAATCTTTGAACAGTTTTTCAATCTCGTACAATTCGGGATGGGTCTCGCCATGTTTCCTAACCACTTTTTCGAGAAATGGCAGTATCTCTGGGATTTTGGCCTCTACATATCTGTGGTGTTTCTTTTCAATATAATCGGCCAGTAAGTCGAGAGGCCATGAGTTATAGTCGTTGGCGGTTGCGTTGTTTTGTGCCGATAGGTTCAGTAACTCATCCACCATCTTGTCGGAGTCAAGGCTCTTTTGCGTGCAGGCATTTTCGATTGTCCTGTTGCCATTGCAGCAGAAATCAATGTTGTTCTTCTTGAATATTG
>JBDHYT010000098.1:0-8213 GCA_039811485.1 Marinilabiliaceae bacterium
CAAGTCGCGATGAAATCTGACTCTTGTTCTCCTTGCTCGATTTTGTTGCTGCAATGGCACCAAGACGGGCCTTATTTGCCATCAGAGCAACCATAGAGTAGTTGCGCCGAAACCATATCTTGTCGTTTTCGCTTTTCCAGTGCCGCATTGCAGAGTCGTAGCAGCGCAACGCCTCATCATGCGTCTTCTTTGCAAAGGTCTGTGACTGACTGTGTTTGGCATCGGCAAGAGCTTTCCTTGCAGCCTCAATTTCGGCCAATGGTGGTTCGGGCCAGGTAACAACAACAAAAACAGATATTCCGGCAACTACAATAATGAGAATAATCCACCAGAAACGCTTAAAAAACTTCTTCATACCACTTTTAGGCATCAACGGCAATCAACTTGTACAAAAAACCCGGGGTTAACAAGCACCCCGGGAAGATAATCAAATAAAATCAAACATTATTTTTTCTTTTTCTCGATAGCTGCTTTAAGCTCCTCGTTGATAGAAACAGCTTTGTCTTTAGCAGCTTTTACTTTGTCGATAGTAGGAATGTAGATTCCACTGTCGAATGCACTCTGAGCCTCGGCTACAGCAGTATCGATACCTGCAAGGTCGGCTTTGATAGCCTCAAGAGCAGATGCACCCTCTTTACCACGGGGAGCTTTTTTGATAAGCTCGTTATTTTCAGCTACTACAGTAGCAACTTCAGCAATAACGGCAACAATTTCTTGTTTAACAGCCTCTTTGCGCTCAGCAGCCTTAACTTTAACGTCGGCAGCCATAGCAACTACTGCATCAAGTTGAGCTCTTACACCATCAAAGTTGGCGAAAAGTTTAGATTTCTGAGTTTCGATGTTGCTCTGGGCAGCATTCAAAGAATCCTGAACTTGAGCAAACAATTGTGGAACATAAAGCTCAGCTTCAGCAATTTTAGCAGAATCTAACGCAGCTACGGCTGCATCAACTTTCTCTTGTGGCAGTTTGTCGCAAGAAGACATAGAAACAACAAGTGCAAGACCGGCAAGACCGGCAAGAAAACTTTTTCTCATTTTTATTCCTCCAAAGAATAATTAAGGTTTATTTTTTAACTTTGCATTTAATAAAACCGGCAAATCTCAAATGAGCCTTTGTCTGTTTCATTTTCACCATTAAGACGCCAACAATGAGAAAAGTCACACCCAAAAGAATATTTTTTTTACTCTTTTCTGTATGACCGACAACAAGAGCATTGACAGAAGCGATGAAGAGATTGTGAATGAGATAGTTAAACTAAATCATCACGAGCTCTACTCACTCCTTTATAAAAAGTACGAACATAAAGTTCAGGACAAATGCTACTCGCTGGTGAAAGACCGGAAGCTGGCAAAGGAGTTCAGTGCGGATATTTTAACGCGTACTTACGAGCGATTGCCATCGTTCAAAAAAAGCTCTTCGTTCTCTTCGTGGCTCTATTCAATAACATACAACTACTGCATCGATTATCTGAGGGCTAAGAAGAAGCTGCATTATCCTAACTGGAACGACAGCAACGAGCTTCCTGAAATTATTGATGAACACGACGATGAAACATCAAGCATAACATACGAGGAGCTGATGGATGCTCTTGAAAAAATCCACCCCGAAGAGAAAACCCTTATTCTGATGAAATATCAGGACAACATCCAGATTAAGGATATTGCAATAGCTCTAAGAGTAAGCGAGAGTGCGGCAAAGATGAGATTGAAACGGGCAAAAGCAAGGGTACTATATATTATAAAGGAAAATAATGAACAAACAAAGTGACCTTTCGTCATCTGTACGTCAAAACAGTAAAACGGATGAAGCGATGGTAAGAAATATATTCAACAAATTATTCTCAAAACACGAAACCAAGCCACCTCACGATATAGAAGAGGCTTTTTCACTGCTGTTCGACGATGCTTCGAGCATCGAGTGGCACAAACGGGAGAACATATACGAGGTGATGTTCTACAGCAACGGAAAGGAGCACATTGCACGATTTGGCAAAGATGCCGAGATGAAGGAACACCGCATCAACCTAAAGCCCAACGAATTACCCACGCATGTACGTAACAGTGCCGAGGCTCATGGCGAGATAATGAGCTCTATTGCCGTATATAATCAATTGGAGCTGTCGGAATATGAGTTGATATTCAGAGACACCGAGAAGATAAGATATGTGATACACATACTTCCCTCCGGGGAGGTAACCTCGATATGTAAATTATAAAAAAAGGAGCTTTAAAAGCTCCTTTTTTTATATCGCAACCGTTTATCAATCGAGGCTAAAATAATATGTTATAGTACCAACCTGAGTTGCAGCAGCCGATGTGTTTTCGTTGAATCTGGCTTTCAACGCGGCATCGGTGGCCACATTCCATAACGCAGTGTTTTGAATTGTTGTACCTTTCGACAATACACGGGCATTAGTCACCTTACCATACTTATCTACCACAATTTCAACCACTACCTTGCCTTCGTCATTGGAGCGGTATGCCGGCTTTGGCAACGCTCCCACAAGCGATCTGCCAGAGAGGCTGAATGAGTTACCCTGATTCCCCAATCCGGAGCCTTCGCGGTTAGTACTGTTGGGGTCGCCTGTAAGTTTACCCTGGTTTCCCAATCCTCCTGCCTCACCCTCGGAGGTGCTGTTGCCGGTCCCTTTCCCGGCAAATCCTTTGGCAATATTATCTCGCGCCTCCTGAGCTTTTCGCGCTTTTTCGGCAGCTTCCTGCTTTTTACGCTCTTCTTCTTTACGCACCCTCTCCTCTTCCTGACGACGCTCTCTATCAATACGATCCTGCTCGTCTTTAATTCTCTTCTCCTCCTCTTTCCGCTTCTTGTCGGCCTCTTTTTTCTTGCGATCCTCCTCTTTTTTCAATGCTGCCGCCTCTTCAAAATCTTGAGTATTAATCTTTTCGGCAGTAACCTTATCCTTTGAGGAGGTGGCGGGAGGAGGCGGAGGAGTGGCAGGTACGGTCTCAACCGGGCGTGCAGCTTCGGGTTCGTTATACTTAGGCTCTTCAGCTCCCATTCCGGTATCGCTGTCACCAAAGTTCACAAGCAGCCCCTCCTCTTCCATTGGCACATTTTTAAGTGCCATAAAAAGAAGCATGAGTACCAGCAAAGTATGAAAAATGATGGTACCTACAAATCCGTGGGAGCGGTATCTATTATCGTTATTCATCTGTATTCATTTTTTTATTCTATGTTCAGATGCAATGCTCTCAAAAGAGAGGACAAACAGCGGGTGCAAAATAATAAGCACCGGTAGTTACAAAATCATTTGGCGCGTGTGGCCAAAATAAGTTTGTACTTGTTATCCTTGGCAATATTCATCACTTTAACAACCTCTTTCATAGGAACACTCTCATCGACATGAAGCGAGATGTAGATATCGGGATTTTGCCCCAGTTTCTGCTGCAACAAAGGCTCAATCTCATCAAACTTAACCTGCTTAGTCTCAATATAGTATCGCAAGTCCTTGGTGATGGCCACTGTTGTAAGAGGTTTTGCCGAGGTCTGGTTTGCACTCTGCGGCAACAGCAGCTTCAGCGCATTGGGATGCACAAGGGTAGATGTTATCATAAAAAATATGAGTAACAGAAACACCAGGTCGGTCATCGACGACATGCTGAACTCTGCACTAATTTTACTCGATCTCTTTAATGCCATACCTTATTTATGTGCCGGTTCGTTCAACAAATCCATAAACTCCATGGTGCGTGCCTCCATCCTGAAAACAACCTTCTCTACGCGCGCCACCAAATAGTTGTAGGCAAAATAGGCCATGATACCCACCACAAGACCTGCAACGGTTGTTACAAGAGCTGTATAGATACCTCCTGCCAGCATATCAACGGCAATCTGGTTTCCCGAGTTGGCCATCTCGAAGAAAGCCTGCACCATACCAATAACAGTACCAAGGAATCCAAGCATGGGAGCTCCACCTGCTACAGATGCAAGACCCGCAAGACCCTTTTCGAGACGGCTAAGTTCGATGTTACCAACGTTTTCGATAGCTGTGTTTACATCAGAGAGAGGACGCCCCAAACGTGAAATTCCCTTCTCAATCATTCGCGACACAGGATTGTCGGTTGACTGGCAGAGTGTACGTGCCGAATCTATTTTACCATCGTGGATATAGTCGCGAATACGATCCATAAACTTGGTATCCTCCTCCATAGCTTTACGAAGAACCATAAAACGCTCCACAAAAACATAAATAGCATATATCGACATAGCAAAAAGAGGAATCATAATCCATCCGCCTTTTAGTGCCAGGTCAAATACATTTAAGGTAGCAGGCTCGGCTGCAACTTGAAGAACCGGCTCTACAGCACCGGCAGTTGACTGAACTGAAAGAAATATACTCATCACTTTATTTTTGGTTGCTAAAATAACAAAAGAATCAATCATATTAATATTAATGCAGCAAAAACAACGCCACACTACTCTTCGTCGGCCTTTGTTTCAACTTTTAAACGCCCGCCCTTTTTCGCTCTCCTTTTTTCGCCCGTAATGGCGGCCCAATAACGACGCCAAAGCTCGCCAAAGGTATTGAACTCTTCACGAAACGACAGTCCTACACCTTGAGTGGTGGGCGAAGTCTCGTAAATAAGGTCGTTATTGGAATGGGTATATGCCTTGGCACGCACCGAACCCTTATCGTTGAGTTTCACCTCCATATCGAAATCGCCAATGATATTGCTGGCTGCAGCCTGGTTGCGGCCGTAACCAAGATTTCCATTGAGGATTACCCTATTGTTGAATATTTGTGTTGACAGGGCAACCTCTATCTCTTCGTTGGTAATCTCATCGCCGGGACGGTAAGCAACACCCACATCAAAATCGTTGCTGATTTGCGACAACCAGCTGCTCAGCTGACTCGAAAGCACCTCAGTGGTGGTGACCAATGCGGCATTATTGCCCGGACGTCCCTGTCCGCTCTGATTTACCGTTGAATTGTCGGCAGTATAAAAACGATTCAGAATCAGCAGCGACAACACCTGCCTGTTAAGCTCCTCTTCTGATGTAATATACTGGTCTATAATATTTTGATTCACATCCTGCATCGACGGCGTCTCAATATCAAACCTGATGTTAGGTTTCATTATTCTGTCGGTAAGGTGAAGATTGAGGTTGATGGGTACACGGCGCCGTAAATCGGATGCTACTCCGTTGCTTCCGGCAATACCTGAAACCAGATCGTAGAGCGACGCCTTAAGTTTATAGGTGGCATTAAGATTTATAATTGCATCGTAAGGATTGCCATCCCAACGCACCGAACTACCACTATTAATCACAAATCGCTTATTTACAATATTCTGAAACGAAAACAGATAATTACCATCCTCAAGCACATACTCGCCAAAGAAGTAAATTTTGCCCAGTTTGTCAATGCGCACATTAACGTCACCACGTCCCGAACCTTTTAGCAGATCGCCATTCTTTCCATCCAGAATAACCTGGATTTTTGCATCGGGAGTAACCTCAATATCAAAATTCAAATCAAGAGCCGATGTAGAGGCGTGATATTGTGTCTCTTTTTTCTGGTTTTGCCCGGCTACAACCGGCGTCACAAACCGTATAAAGTCATTGGTAGATGCTTCGCTGTCATCATTTAGCGGAACAAAAAATGTAGTGCCCGGCATTGTTTTAACTGCCACATCTATTGATATATCAGAGGTTTCGCCCGTTATAGATACACGTCCATCGGCAAACACAGTACCATAGTAATCGGGATTATCCTGCTCCTTGGTGTCGAGTCCAAGCACCTTACGGCAATCTATCCGCAGATCGTATCTCATGTTTGAAAATAGATCGTGCCTGATATTGCCCGAAAAAACTGCCTGATTGTTATACTTATCAACAACCTTCATATTCTTGAATATCATCTTCGAAGGTTCAAGAATTACCGAATCGGAAAGAGTGTAAGATGTCTTTAGCAGATGTACATCGAAGGTTGTGGGATGCAGTTTCAGCCTTGCAGTAAGTTCAGGATGCGTCAGCAAACCACCAAGCTGAATCTTACCCGATGTAGTGCCACGAATATTCTGTATGATGTGCGAAAGATAGAAGTTTAGGAATCCGGCAGGCAACCTGTCGGCATCAAAATAGAGATCCAGAAGGCCGCTATCGTAGCTGTACAATCCTCCTCCCGAGAGGATTCTGTGCCTATCCTTCAGTGCTTCCAAATAGAGATTCATGGCCTTCCGTTCGGGTATCCATTCGCTGTTAAGACTCAGATAACCAAGCGAATCGTTATTGACCACAAAATCGGAAATATAAATATCGCTATTGACGATAGGTTCTTTCAAGGCACGATGCACATCGATATCGGCATTAAGCACACCATCAAGCATATAGCCACTACCTGAGGGCAGGTTTAGCAATGAGCCAATTTCAATATTATGGATATTCAGTTTCAATTTATCCCTATCACTTTCGGTGGCTATACCATTAATTTCCAAGGCTTTATTGCCCTTACTGAATTTAAAGCCCGACACTGCGACAGTACCCGGTTCAATTAAAACCTTAGAACTTGAAAACCGCCACACCGAATCCTCAAACATTACCTCGGACGGCGACATTGAAACATTGGTATGAAGCCCTGCCACTGTGCGATTAAAGGCTGCATTGGTAAATATGGCACCGCTATTGGTTTTTGCTCCCCAGTTATTCCAAAAAACATTCGAAATCAAAGAGTCGTTGTTCAGAGTCTGCTGGAGGGTAAAATTGTGCAATGTCAGCCCCGATGCTAGTCCCAACTCCTTTGTACGAAGATTCAGATAAGCCTTTTTGCCACGGCTACCTTTGGCCGACAATGCAAGATCCTTAATCTGAATACCCTTATAAACAGCGTCACCCAGATCTAAGTCGGTCTCAAACAAATCGTTGCGCGAATCGACACGACCGGAAATTATGCCTGAGTCCTTGATAGAAATATCGGGATAAAAAAACCGAACCAGATCTCCTGCATGGCTGTAGCTGAGTTTAAAGTCGAAAATATTATCACCCAATAGCCTCTTATGCCTGGATGGCACGAAAAGTGACGGCGCAAAGCTCGATATCTGTTCTTTCAGCTCATCTCCAAGATCTTTAAAATTATAACGCCCCACCAGTTCACCCATGGCAATATCCGACTTAAGCGAGATCCTCTTATAATCGTCTATCCGCTCAATAGAAACCATCAACGAATCAACATGTAACGATTTTTCGGCATTTGCCAGACTGAAGTGTGTCAAACCTATTTCGCCCACCACGTCGTCAATGCTTTCGCCTGTAAAATAGGCATTTATATCGTAGGAGAGAATTCCGTTTTTCAGCGAAGGATATAATCCGAGTTTCTCTACATTGATATCCGAACCACTTGCTTCAAAGGCAAATTGAGGCATTGGCTGGGCATAATCTATTTTCCCCATAAAACGGAAATTACCGTTGGGATCAGTCATTATCACCTTACCATCGAAACGGCGAGGATTAATCAAGCCGCCAAGCTGAATGTTTTTATAATCATACCCATTGATATTCAACGAACTAACCTTACCGTCGATATAGGTAAAGAACTCCGAAGAGTTGAGATAGCTTCCACTCACCAACACCGACATCGACATATTTCCAAAGGCCGGTTGGGCATTTATCAATCTCCCAAGGGCAAAACTGTTGGTACGGATGGTTCCGGCAAAATAGAGCTTATCATCCTCTTTCCATTTAACACCAAGGTCGGTGTTGACATCGCCAAAACGGCTCTTCCATCGTCCGTAGGCCACCAAGTCGTTGAGGAAACCGGTGATATTACCCGAATAGCGAATCTCCCCCAGTTCTTCAACAAATTTGGGTATAGTAACCGATTTAGAAACACCGGCCGAGGCAAGCATCGCTATATCCGACGAATTGGTAATCAACTCCTTGATATCGAGATATAGAAAAGAGTTTTGAAAATCGGGTAATCCTTTCAAATCGAACGACGCCACCAGTGAAGTGTTATCGCCATAACCCAATAGTATATTCCGTCCCTTGATATTATCGCCACGCCCCTTCAGTTTACCCGAAAAGGTGAAGTCATTGGCAAAGTGGAGCTTATCCTGACTCAGCAAAGCAATCTCGTCGGATGTTACCTTCAACAACGTAATATCGGCAAAGAAATCGGATCCGTCGAAAGTAAGAAGTTTATCGCCTTGGGTCGAAAAGTTAACCATCAGTGAATCAACAAGTATCGACGACC
>JBDHYT010000099.1:0-8189 GCA_039811485.1 Marinilabiliaceae bacterium
TCCCAAATATCTAAGCATCAGAGCAGTAACTCAAGCAGCGGTATTGGCTTGGCAATAATAAAAAAGTATGCCGAGCTGCACAATGGACATGTGGATGCAAAGAGCCGGTTAGGCGAAGGCAGCCTCTTTACGGTAACAATACCGATTGTAACAGAGTGCGAAGAGGCCGACACCCAAAATAATCCGGCACCGCTGCTAATAACCAGCGAGAGTGAGATTATG
This sequence comes from Marinilabiliaceae bacterium, assembly GCA_039811485.1. Taxonomy (GTDB): domain Bacteria; phylum Bacteroidota; class Bacteroidia; order Bacteroidales; family Marinilabiliaceae; genus JAGPIS01. The sequence continues at coordinate 223 of JBDHYT010000099.1, forward strand.
CTTGCATCATTTTCGCAATACAGCCAGATGATGATGAAGGAACAAAAGACCGACAACGATTTCAACCTGCCAAAACTACTTATTGTTGAGGATGATAACGACCTCAGGGCCTATCTTAAAGAGATATTATCGCCTGTTTTCAGAATCACCGACACCAATTCGGCCGATGAAGCCATCGAACTGACAGAGAAAACAAACCCCGACATAGTGCTTTGCGATGTAACATTGACAGGCAAAAGCGGTAACGATGTTTGCTCTACTATCAAGAAAGACCAGCATCTGAACCACATACCGGTAATACTGCTATCGTCGCTTACCGATAGTGCCAACACCATAAGTGCATTAAAGGCAGGTGCTGATGCCATTATTCCAAAACCGTTTGATTTACAACTTCTTATTGCAACAATGGAGAATATCCTCATTCAACGCAAGAGATTGAAAGAGAAGTATTTCCATGGCATCATAACCGACAATGCCGACATTCAGGTCAACCAGGCCGACCAGCAGTTTTTGGCAAGAATCACCGAAGAGGTAGAGAAGAACATGACCAATAATGAGTTTGATGTTGAAGCACTTTGCAAGGCCATCAACCTGAGCCAGCCACAAACCTACCGAAAGATAAAAGCACTTACCAACCTCTCTATCAATGAGTTTATCCGAAATATAAGATTGAAAAAAGCAGCACAGCTACTGGCATCAGGCAATCAGTCGATTAGTGAGGTTGCCTACGAAGTTGGTTTTAGCGACCCAAATTACTTCACCAAATGTTTTGTGAAACTGTTTGGACACACACCGAGCGAATTTATCAGATTAAAAAGTTAGGAAATACAACCCCACTCATCTTTGAAAACATGTTAAAAACAATGAAAACTTTTTAATTTCCAACAACAATTCACAAAAAACGACATAAAACAATATTTTCCATTCTCCCGTCTCACCACAATAGAGATAACACCCGCTATTGACCTTAACCACAAACAAATACACAATTACTCACCTCGCAATTCCTGTTAATTTTCATTAAAAAATGAATTAAAATTACTATTTCAAGAATGATTTGTAGTCTTATTTATCCAAAAAACACTGCTTTTTGAATAAAATATCCTATTTACATTTCATTTTTTAGTCACAACTTTAAACATTCTTTAACAGCAGCGGGTTTTATCCATAATGTTGAAGAACAGCACATATTTTAGGGTTAGAAAAATAGATTACTAAATTGTTACACTTAACATTTTACCAATGAAACACAAACTAGTTTTGTTATTGGCTCTTTTCTTTATGGGAATAGGGTTTACGATGGCGCAGACCCACATTAAGGGTACTGTTGTGGATGAGAGCGGCATGCCGGTAATCGGAGCCAACATCATTGAAAAAGGGAATAACTCCAATGGAACTGCCACAAATGTTGATGGCGAGTTCAACTTGTCGGTGGCATCCAATGCTACTATTATAGTGTCGTCGATTGGTTTCACCACCCAGGAGATTGCAATTGGCAACCGCACTATATTCCATGTGGTTTTGGTTGATGACTCAAAACTGCTTGAAGAGCTGGTGGTAGTGGGTTATACCACTCAAAAGCGCGAGAGTTTGACCGGATCGTTACAGTCGATATCGAGCGATAAGCTGAAGAACGTAACCACCCCATCGACCGAGAATATGCTTAATTCAAAGGCACCGGGTGTATATGTTGCGCCGGGTTCGGGTCAGCCGGGTTCGGTAGGTGCAATCGTTATCCGTGGTAAGTCAACCATCAACGGAAGCACCGACCCGCTATGGGTTATCGACGGTGTGATTGTGGGTAGCGGATCAGGCTCACTCAATCCATCCGACATTGAGACAATGACAATCCTTAAGGATGCTGCATCAACAGCTATTTATGGTTCACAGGGAGCAAACGGAGTGATTGTGGTAACAACCAAAAAAGCGAAGGGCGATAAACTTAAGATTGACGTTTCGGCCACCGCCGGCGTAAGTAACCTCATCAAAGGTAACCTACAGGTGATGAATGGTGCCGAGCTTTACGATTACTACAAGTCGTTCAGCAACCAACAGGACATCGCTTTTCCACGCTGGAACGCCGATTTGCGCAACAGCAACTTCAGCTGGTGGGATTTGGCCTCACAAACAGGTGTAGTTCAGAACTATAACGTATCCATCAGCAATGGAAGCGAGAAGGCATCGTCACTTTTCTCGGCCGGCTATTACAACGAAACAGGTGCAGTGAAAGGCTACGACTACAGCCGCATTAACCTATTGTACAAGACAGACTACCGTCCGTTTGAGTGGCTTACCATCAAGCCTTTCCTATCGGGATCGCGTCGCGACATTGACGACCAGCAATACTCGGTATCGGCAATGTACTCCAACCTGCCATGGGACAGCCCATACGATAAGAACGGAAATATTGTTAGTCACTATTCTCCGCTTTGGGTAAACAGCAACAGCACCAACTACCTGTACGATTTGCAGTGGGATTTTGGAAAATCGGCTACTTATGAATTTATGGGTAACTTCGACTTCGATGTAAAACTGAAGCCTTGGCTTACCTTCTCATCTGTAAACAACATCAAAACACAGATTTACAGCTCCAAGTCGTATTCCGACCCTAGGTCTTCATCGGCCCAGGGTGTAAATGGCCGAATTGAAGAGTACCGCTCTGAGATGCTTAGAAGATATACCAACCAGTTGCTTCGTTTCAACAAGAGTTTCGACAAGCATTTCCTTACAGCCCTTATTGCTTATGAGTTTAACGACTATAGTGCCAAGACTGTGACTGCTACCGGCACAGGATTTGTTCCCGGCTTTGAGGTTCTTGACGTTACTGCAAAACCCGAAAAAACCAAAGGTGGAGTATCAGAATGGGCGGTACAGTCGGTATTCTCCAACTTTAGCTATGACTACGACAGTCGCTATATGGCACAATTATCACTTCGCCGCGACGGTGCCTCCAACTTTGGCGACAATGCTAAATATGGCAACTTCTTCTCTATAAGCGGAGGATGGAATATCCACCGCGAGGCGTTCTTCAATGTAAGCCAGATTAACGAACTTAAGCTTAGAGCATCATACGGTTCGGTAGGTAACCGCCCATCATCGCTTTATCCGCAATACGATTTGTATGCAATATCGGCAGGTGCAAGCTATGATGAGAATTCGGGAGCACTCATATCGCAGATTGGTAACCGCGACCTTACCTGGGAAAAATCGTTTACTACAGGTATTGGTTTAGATATCACTGCATTCAACCGTGCACGTATCACACTCGATTATTATCTGAAAAACACCAGCGATCTTTTATATCAAGTACCAGTATCGGGGCTTACAGGTGTAACCAGCGTATGGCGCAACGTAGGCGAAGTACGCAATAAAGGTTTTGAAGGCACATTGAGTGTTGACGTAATTAAGCGTAAAGACTTGACATGGACCATCGATGCCAATATTGGTTTAAACCGAAATGAAGTAACAAAACTATATGGCCAAAAGGATCCGGCGACCGGAAAAGTTGCTCCTATCATTATTGGTGATGGAGTAGGTATTGCCGGATCGGCCGACCGTATCCTTCGTGAAGGAGCCAACTCCGACACATGGTATATACGCGAGTGGGCAGGAGTAAATACTCAAACAGGTGCAGCTCAATGGTATAAGACGGTAAAAGATGCCAACGGAAACAAAACACGTGAGATTACCGAGGTTTATGCCCAGGCCGACCAGGTAGAGATGGGTGCCTATACTCCCGACTTCTTCGGAGGCATCTCCACATCACTGAACTGGAAACAGTTTGATGCCAGCATGGTGTTTGGATATTCGGTTGGCGGAAAAATCTATAACTACACCCGTGCAGAGTACGACTCGGATGGTGCCTATACCGACCGTAACCAGATGAAGTTGATGTCGTCATGGAAACGTTGGGAGAAACCGGGCGACAAAGCTACTCACCCCAAACCAAGCTACAACAATCCATCGAACTCCAACAAAGTTTCGTCGAGATATCTCGAAGACGGTTCATACTTCAAGATGCGTACCCTGTCGTTGGGCTACAACCTAAGCCTGCCACAATATCACATTCAGAATATGAGATTGTTTGTGACCGGCGAAAACCTGTTCACCATAACCGATTACTCGGGTGTGGATCCTGAACTGCCTTCGTACGACGGACGAGTGGTGGGTGTAACTACAACTGTGTATCCTACAGTGCGTAAGTTTATGTTTGGCGTTAACGTAACATTCTAAAAAACAGATTAAGATGAAAAGAGCATTATTATATAGTTTACTGATTGTAAGTGTTCTGTTTAACGCTTGCGACATTGACCGACTACCATACGGTTCGTTACCTGATGAGAAGATAAAACAAGATCCTGCAGGATCGTTAGACGCATTGCTAAACGGCTCCTACGCCCAGCTTAAAAACTGGTCGGATGTGATGCACCGTTGTGGCGAGTATGCCGGTGATAACGTGATGATTCGTGGAACATCTACCGATGCTTTCTATGAGTTTATATCCTACTCGAGAACTCCCAACAACTATCGTCTTCAGAGTTTCTGGGATAACAGTTACAAGGCAATTGCCCAAAGTTCCAACATCATCAAAATGATTCCTGAGGGACAGAGTGCCGAGGTTGACAACAAGATAGCGGAGTGTTATTTCCTGCGCGGCACTATGTATTTCTATCTTACCCGCGCTTATGGACGCCCATACTACGAGAATCCGGCCACGCACCTTGGCGTACCTATCGTAAATGGCACTCCTGAAGATGTATTTGGCAAACTTCCGGACCGTTCGTCGGTTCAGGCCACTTACCAGCAGGCTATTAGCGACTTAGAGAAAGCCATCAGCCTCTTCACATCCGACAGAGGAAATATCTACGGATCAAAAGGAGCTGCCCAGGCTATGCTGTCGCGCATATATCTGTTTATGAGCGGAACCTACGAAGCACCCAATACGGCCAATGCTACAAAGGCTGTTGAATACGCCGAGGCTGTAATCAACTCAGGTAATTACTCTTTACTTCCACGTGACGAGTTTATGAAATACAACACCAAAACACCTGAAAACAACAAAGAGACAATCTTTGCAGTAAAGCGTGTGGCATCCGAATTTTCGGGTTATGACCATTACTATGGTGTTGGTGGTATGTACGCCAATATCGGCGGAATGGGCTGGGGTGAGATGTATGCAAGTGCCAAATATCTTGCATTGCTTGACGAAACCGGACGTAACGACTGGTTCAACAACAAACTGGTTGATGCACGCGCTGCCTTTATCGAGCCACAATATGTCACCGATGGTCCCAAAGTATTCCGTTTTATCAAGAAGGTTTTTGACAAGGATGGAAAACACACTAACTTCAACTATGTGCAAGCTATTGTTACCGAGGCTGGTGGCACCATCACCTGCAAAGAGACCACCGATGGACCTACATTTACTTTATCTGAAGTGGATGCAGCACAGGGTATATACTCTATCAACTACACCGACGGAACAACATACACCGGTGTTATCGACCGTCAGATGAAACTTAACAGGGTTTATCCGATGTTCTACATCACCAAATGCTCACGCGAAGGTGAAGAGTCGCACCTGCACTCACCGGTTATTTCACGTCTTGGAGAGGTGTACCTCAACCTTGCTGAGGCTGAAGCAAAACTCGGACATTACGACAAAGCCAAGGCGGCACTCAACACGATACGCGAGCGCTCACTGCCGGGCAAAGGCTATGCATCGCTTGACGCATCGAATGCAGGTACTCTCATTGACAAGGAGCGCCAGCTTGAACTTGCGTTCCAGGCCGAGAGAAGCTATGACGTATTCCGTAACGGTAAACCGCTTACACGCCAGTATCCAGGCCCTCACAAGGCAATGGAGACTATCCAGCCAACGGACTATCGCGTGGTTTACTTCATTCCTCAGAATGCAATTAATGCTTATCGCGGTTCGGGAAGTACGCTTACCCAGAATCCGACTTCAAACTAACAATTTGCGTAATTTCAGAAGACAAATTGCCGGGAGATACTATCTTCCGGCAATTATCTTTTAATGATGGTTATATTACGTAGCCGAATCCGGTACAGAAAAACAGCCGGTTAACGAAAGCTATTTGCAAGGACGAAGGCTATGCACCTACTCACCAGGTAATTACAAATACATTAAACTGTTTTTCGGTGTGTGGTACATTTCTGAAATTTACGCCATCGGGATTTCCAAGTGGTTTAAAGGTCTTGGTAAGATTCATAGGCAACTCGATTGTACTTCCCGCTCCTTCTGCCACAGTTTCGCCACCAACCAGATTTTGAGCATCATACACTTTATACTCGCCAGTTAATCCATCAATTGTCACCAATTGTGCATCCTTTTTCTCGAAATTGAATACGGCCACAAAAGCCCTGGTCTCGTCCTGGATACGATACACTCTGACTTCATTGGCCGGGTGTTCGTTACGCTTATATACTTCGCTACTGGCAGCCTTACTATTTCCCTTTCCCATGTAATATCGATTGCCCGAAAATGTAAAGGTACGTTCACTCACAGGCACATTTGTATAGATTACGCTATTGGCATCGGGCGAGTGATTTACAATAAGATTCTTACTGAATGATGCCGACTTCCAGGGGCGGTTAATCTCTAATGCCGATGCAACACTTCCGTTGGAGGTGCCACCACCGTAAATGACATTGTTTTCAACCACAAGGCCGTCATTGCCCGTACCTCCATAGCCAACCTGGAGATTGGATTTGTCGCTATTGTATGGACTGTGATACACCGCATTGTTTTTAATGGTGATATTTGAAAAGTTACCTTCGCTTCCTGCAAGAATATTACGGTTGGTAACCGATCCGGGCGCACCTGCATTGAAAGATATATTACCAATTACCTCCACGTTTTTCATATCGTTATCTTCGTGAAAGAGCTTTAGCTGGTCACGAAAAGAGTTGAACAGCAGATTATTCTCCACCCTTTTGCTCCCATGCTGATTTTGAAGATAAATGGTATTGCCGCGTCCTTGCTTCCCTATCTCGGCCATGCCGCAGTTGAAGAATATATTGCCGTACAGCAGCGTTCCTCCCGGCTTGCTTAATGTGGCCGCCGGAGATGTGTTTTTGGGGTTGATATAGGTAGAAATGCCCGAATTCATGACATCGTGGATGATATTATTCACAAATTTATTATTGTAGCCGTCATCATAAATTCCGCCGCAAAACACTCCACCTCCAACATTATAATATCTGTTGGTGCTACGGGTGGTAAATATCAGCCCCTCAACAGTAATATGACTTCCGTTGACATAGAGATTATGGTCGCCCGACTCATTGTTGGTAGCATCAAACACGGCAATCTCGCCTGGATATGGCATAATGGTGAGTGAGGCATTGGAGATTCCTGCATCGCGATTGAATTTCACTACATAGTTGCCGGGATAAATACCCTCACGGAGATAAATATAGTGATTTCCTGCCGCTGGAGCTCCCTGAGGCGTATGCATCTTATTGAATGCCGTTTGCAAATCGTAGGGACTGTCGATAGTACCTTTATTGGTCGATTTTCCAGCAGGTGACGCAAAACGGACAAGGCTGCCGGTCTGAGGTTTTTTACTGCTTTTCCAGAAATAATAGAGTTCGGGCGATAATTTGCCCAACGGATTTACTCCTGGCTTACCCGGCTTAGTGTTAGGGATACCCGGGAGGGCATCGTTTTCCTTATCCGAACATGATGTAGCTGCAAGCATCAAGGCTGAAGCTAAAAGAAATAATACTCTTAATGCCATTGTATTAATAGTGGTGAGTTAATAAAACAAAAAGAGAAAGTCAAAAACCGTGCACATTTTTCAAACGGGGCAATCAATCATTTTGTGTTTTCCGTTTTCAATTCATCTCTAAGTAGTTGGGCAAAACTCGAGAATAGTTATTGCTGTAAATTAGATAGTTCGATTACATTACTATTTTTATATATGTCATCTAAGCAATCAGCA